>JAAZFB010000257.1 GCA_012511915.1 Clostridiaceae bacterium | reverse complement strand
GCTATCCCACAGACCCTTCGGACGATGAAGCCTTTATTCAGACAGTGGACCGTCTTAGAAAAGGCGGCCTTATGAATACGGTATACCGAAACGATAGAATGTTACTATTCACAGCCTCTAAAAAGAGTATTCAAAGCAAGGCTGCCAAATAGCCTTGTTTTGAATAAATCTAAATCCGGTTTTATTCAGATGGGTTTGGTGGATGAAGAATTTCTTCTAATGTGAAGGGATCTCCTCTACAAAGCCGAAGCAGGGCATAAAACTCGTTTATTCCATTCCGGTAACAAGTTTCAATGTAAGACTTGATATTGGCATAAAACCTTGCGGTTTTAATATTTTGATACTGCCCGGATACTTTCATCTTTACTTTTGCTCCCCTCAAGCTCCTTTCACTGAGGTTGTTCGTGAAGGGAATTGAAAAATTCACCACCCAGGCAAGGTATTCATTTTTAAAGTCCAATATTCTCAACATAAGTGTTCTTTCTTTGTCGGCATAATATTTCGAGCTCGCTTCCCCGTTTTCCGCATAGGCATGAATCATTATGTCGTTGAATTTGTTAAAAAAGGTTGAAAGCTCCGCAGGGCTGAACTCCGACACACCGTTTTCAATCAACTCTTCTCTCCGCTTGTTGGTCTCAGTGAGTAATTTCGCCAGATCCTCCGCCCATTTGTGTCCGAGATTATCCTGAACCCTTTGCAGATCCCTTATCAGATGTGCGTTGCACTCCGCATTAGCGTAAGAATAATTTTTATTATAATTGATAACGTTGTGATCGTGAGAGACCGTAGTAGTGGGAGGAAGCAGATTTAAGATATTATCGTTATCCAGCCCTTCCTTGTCTTTGTGCATGTGTGCCTTATACAGTGCAAGGTCCTTCGTTCCATAAAATCTCAGACAGGCTCTTTTTGTGTCGACCATAATCACCGTATCGTCCCAATGCACGATATCCCGCTTCAGAATCTCCCGCCTGACCTCTTCGCAGAAATCCCAGGCTTTGCGTGAGGCTCTTTCCTGCAGTTTGCAAATATAGCCCTCTGAAAGTTGTATCTCTCCTTCCGTGAAACCGTATGTCATCTTGCGAACCTTGTTTATGGGCACATTCCCTTGGTTCATAAGCATCAAGGCCATGGCTTGGACCTGAACGCCGTATTGGTTTTCTTCCTTCAGATGTGTGGGTATCGTCTCGTGGACTTCCTTTCCGCACTGGTGGCATCGATGAACCCGAAATTTGTGTCTCGTTTTCGTAACGACCACTTTGTAGTCGAGACAATCCTTTTCAATCACTTCATCCGTATCTTCAAGTTCCGTACAGTGGCAGTTAGGGCATTCGTCTAAGGCATGCTCCACGTTGATGCCTACCTCGGAGTCTGCAAAACGCTCCAATTTCTTCTTTGGATGCCCGGGCTGGCCGCCGATCTTTTCCCCTGTTTTTTCACGGCTGTTCGGCACCACCTTTTTCTTGTTTATCGGCGTGGCGCTTGTGGGGGTACCGCTGTTCGTACCGTCGATATTCAACAAGCTTTCCAGCCTCTGGACACTTTTCGTCAGTTCGGCAATTTGGGCGTCCTTAAGAGCGTTCTGTTCGGCGAGCTCTTGAATCGCCTTTTCGGAAGTCTCGTATTTGCTTTCAAGCAGATTGTAATAATATTGGAGTTTACACAGTTCCCCGGCTATTTTTTCTTTCTGCTGGTATAACTGCTCGTAATCCTTGTAAAAGATTTTTTCATAATTCGTACCCATGTATCCATCCCCTTTGCCATCCTGGATTTTGGAAAAATTCATTTACACGAAGTTTGTAGTCTTTTCCCTTCGTCATTTTGTCATATTGTTGTATTCGACATGGGAAATCCGACTTTCGTTCCTGCTTTCGCCACTCTTATCTTTACGGTTTTCACAATATCACATGGGTTTTCAAAAGTCAATGATGAGA
Organism: Clostridiaceae bacterium; assembly: GCA_012511915.1. Classification (GTDB taxonomy): domain Bacteria; phylum Bacillota; class Clostridia; order Monoglobales; family Firm-18; genus JAAZFB01. Next base: position 290 of record JAAZFB010000257.1, on the reverse strand, counting down.
TTGTTCATTGTGGTAAAAAAGATGAAAAAAGTACGACAATATTTTCCCTTGAGTTATGTCTGCCGTACTCTTAAATCTTCAATACTGAATGAGTGATTCTAAAAAAGTGTTTTTACCGCCACACTGTAAGATGATTTTAAATGGGCTGTGAATAGTAACTTTGATGTATACAATATACAAATTATTTTCCTGTTGGTATTTCAAAACACACACATTTATGGTATGATGGTACATGATGCTATAAGCACACAACGTTATGCCGTACGACCTTTTTTTTTGCGGCATATGTC
>JAAZFB010000256.1 GCA_012511915.1 Clostridiaceae bacterium | reverse complement strand
GTAATAATTTGCGCGCCTTCTTCTGTAAATCCAAATTTCTGAAATGCGTCTAAGCCTAACTTATTTAGGGCCTCATATTTCCAATTTACATAAGCCATTTTTCCTTCCTTTCACAAATTGAAATTGCTGATTGTTTTAAATATTCTATCTATACATATTAGCCTATTAGTCTTGATTAAGCAATATACTTTGGAGCTTTACCAGGGCAATCGCATAAAAAACGAATGAGACAATCAGACTCCATAAAAAGTTAGAAACCAAAGCGAGAGAAAACAGGAAGCATTTTTTGTAGCGGTAAACAACAATTAAAGGCGCAGAAAGCTAGGGGTTGGTTTACCTTGAAAATCGACCCACAAATCACTTAATTTAAAACATGACGTGTGCAAGCTATTTTCTGGCACCCGGAACAACTTCAAAGAGCAGCCTGCATACAGCGTCCGGATTATTACGGTAGTATATTTGCTTCGCCCTAACAGACATATTCTGGACATTGCTATCCAGTTTTAGCAAGTTGTATACAATTTTCCGCATCAGCCCAATGTTTTCTGTTGCATGACCTTTTCTTGCCGTGCAACGGTCTTCCCGTAACGCATCGTCCAGAACCCAGTGAAGGCTGTTCTCAATCGCCCAGTGATGTCTTGAAAAACAGGCAAATTCTTCAGCTTTCATTTGCCTGCTTATGATATAGGTTTCTGTTTCTACTGTGGGCTTCTCATCCATAATCTCTCCGTCTTGGTCACGATGTATGATAAGGCGTTCCCTAACGGTCATGCCAACAGCGGCAACCTCTGGCCATTCATCTTTGAATACACAAGAGGCGTCATTCCAGACATAATAGGTTCTGCGTTCTATCCTTGAGTGGCCTTTGTCAAACTCCTGATGAATTCCTAACATATCAGTGAGTGGCATTGCGATTTTAATTCCTTTTTCCGCATACTTCTTGGCTGCAGATAGTTCTATCTGCTGTTGGGCAATAACCGTGTCCATTTCCAACTTGATGTTTTTATGTAAGTTAATCTGGTTGTCCTTTACCGGTAAGACAAAGTCTGCACCTTTACCAAGAATAATTTTCACAATATCCTTTTGACATCCGATAGCGTCCGTGGTAACAACGGCTCCACTTAAATCCAACCAATCCAATAAATCAGGGATTCCCTTGATTTCGTTTGTCTTTGCCTCTACTCTTAATTGTCCGATGCAGATGCCCGTCTCTACCATTAGCGCATTAATGAGCATGGGTACTTTTTTTCGATATACTTTTTCGCAGGCAGCCCGAACTGCTTTACCATCAATCGCCACATGCTTCCCATGGGGACATGATAGCTCAACAATCCATTGAATAAAGCATTCGAAAAACTCTGCCGGATTGATTATGCTGAAGGCAGCGCTGAATGTGTCATGTGATGGAATGCCGTTTTCAAGGCCTAGCAGCTTCGAGAAATATGATTCGTGGTATTTCAGATCAACCACCATATTTGTGAAATCGGTATGGCCCCACAAAAGGCCGAATACCGTTAATATGAAAATATCCAGCAGTCTGTGTCGTTTGCCCCGATTATCACGCGGATCATTTATGCTACCAAATATTGTGGCCAATGTGTTGAGTGGCTCAAATTTATACTGCATTGATTTTGACCCCCAGTCTTTCTAAAATTTCGTTCATTTCAGATGTAATTTCAGACAACATATCGCATTCCTTAGTCTCAACCAGATACAACTCTGACAGCGGGCGCAGGATTTCTATGGATATTCCTGCGAGCCTCTCGTATCTTTTCAGTTGCATTTCTAGGTTGATATGCAAGTCAGTTAAAGATGGCAAATCAGTATTTCTCAAAAGATAGCTTTTCGGCGAAACATGTTTTACGATATGCAAGAAGGAAAAATGCAGAGTTTCCTTATCGTGAGAGTTGATCAAAAATGACTCTGGGAGCAGTGATTGTAGCACAAAGGACATCCCGTACTCGTAGACCTTTACTCTGTCCGTAGATATTTTCCTCACAGAAGATTTAATCACCCCTTCCTTGGTTATTACTCCGATGTACTCTTGCACCGGCTGTGGATATTTCTTCCCCGGAACCCGCTAGGATGTGGAACGGTACAAGTAATACTCATTACCGCCCTTTTTTACGGATGTACCTTTTTCTTTGAATGCGTTCACCCAATCCGGATAATTTGACATAAAATCCCTCCTTCCAAATGTATAATATATTATACTATACATTTCTGGAAAAAACAATAGGGAATCGCACTCGTTCTGCAATTCCCTATACGTGATTTTCTAGCTATTGCTAGGCTTTTCGGGTTTTTAATTTTCTTTTATGCGATTGCCCTGATTTGAACCCTATGTTCACCTATTATTATGTTACAGTTCACACCCAATCTGACCTCATCTGTACAAACCCCCCCCGCTTGTGTGTGAACATTCTAGATAAAAAATCGTGAGAAGTTCTGGGGGCAAGAACCGTGCTTCATCTGTTCAAATTTCTAAGTTGTACGTCGATTTGTTTATCTTATTGTCCATTTC
>JAAZFB010000255.1 GCA_012511915.1 Clostridiaceae bacterium | reverse complement strand
GTACCAGATCAGGGCATATCTTTTCAATAACAAAAAAATAGGGATATTAATCAATGAGTGGGAGCAACTCGGCACTCACGACGAGCACCTGAGTGTGAAGAATTATAAAAAAGAGCAACGGGCGAAAGAGGTCAAGGCTCTGGAAAAGAGCAGGAAAACACAGAACTGCGGCAGAGTAACAGCCTTTACAGATCAATAATTGACCAATATGGCCTTGGACATCTGCTGAACAGGAAGAAAGGGCAACGTCAGATGCGTGACGCGCGGTAATTGGTAAGGCCATTTACCTTGAGCTCAAGAAGGAAGGCTCATCAAAGGAGAGCTTTTAAACTTGTCTTTGAGCAAGTATATTTTCGACAGCATAACTCACTATAACGGTAGATTATCTTGATATTTGCAGGAAAACATGCTATCATATTTTTATATTTGGGGCGCTGCCCAATAAGGAGATTTTTCAAATGGCTGCTGTAAGTTACGATAAACTTTGGAAGTTATTAATTGATAAGAAGATGAACCGAACAAAGCTTAGAGAGGCTGCGGGATTAAGTTTTAATGTTATTGCAAAATTAGGCAAACGTGAAACAGTTTCCATGGAAAGTTTGGTAAAAATCTGTAATGCCTTGAAATGCGATATTTCAGATATTATGGAAATAATTCCTTCAGATGGTGAAGATCGATGAAAAACCAAACCAAATCCAAAAAACGTGTAGCTGACCATGGCGAAGTTTTTACGGCGGAGCGCGAAGTTAACGCTATGCTTGACCTCGTTAAGCAGGAAACCGAGCGCATTGATTCCCGTTTTTTGGAACCTGCCTGTGGCAACGGTAATTTTCTTGCGGAAATCCTTCGGCGTAAGCTTGCTGTTGTTAAATCCCGATACGGTAAAAACGCCGCCGACTTTGAGTGGTATGCTGTTATCGCAATACGGTGTGGAGATTCTTCCCGACAATGTGCAGGAATGCCAAGAACGGCTTTTTGATATATAGAATGACAGTTACACCAAACAATGCAAGCGGGATACAAACGATGATACTCGTCAAGCGATGCACTTCATCTTGCAAAAAATATCCTTTGCGGCGATGCTTTGACTTTGGAGCAGGCAGAGGGAACGCCGATCATTTTTGTGGAATTGTCTGCGGTCAACGGTTGTATGATAAAACAGCGTGATTTTGAGCTTTCGCATATGTTACACGCCGAAGAAAATACTTGCAGATGGATTTGTTTGGCGAAACCGGGACTTATGAAACCGATGCAAGCGGAGCAACCGTATTATTGCCCATTTGGGAGTTCCCCCCAATACATTATAGGAGAGTGCAGGAGAATGGCACTGTCATTGCAATCAAAGATGATAGAATTGTAGTATCATTTGGGAAAGCGGAGAAAACATTCTTGCTTGTTCCCACAAGTGTTTGAGCGAGGGTTTTTAGCTTTGCCCCGCTGAAAAGCAAGCTTTGGAGGTAATAGCATGTCAAAACGAGGGAAAAGTATAAATCTCTTTCTTATGGACGGAGAAGCCAGCGGTCGCATAAAATGTACACTGGCAAACTGGACGGGAGTTGTTTATAAGATTCCGCGCACTGCCCTGGATTTATGTAAGGAGCGTGGTGACCTCAAGCAGAGTGGAGTCTATTTTCTTTTTGGTGTGTCCGATGAGACGGGAAATAATGTCGTGTATGTAGGACAAGCCGGCGTTCGTAAAAGTGGAGAGGGCTTACTTTATCGCCTGCAAGAGCATAAGCGCGATTCTGATAAGAATTACTGGACAGAGACTGTTGTTTTCACCACCTCCAATAACTCTTTCGGTCCAACCGAAATCAGTTATCTTGAAAATCGCTTCTGTGGTCTTGTACTTGCCGCAAAACGTTATGATGTGGAAAACAGCAAAGAACCGACACAAGGTAATATCACGGAGGAAAAAGAAAGCGAACTTGAAGAGTTTGTAGATTATGCTCGCATTGTTATGGGGACACTGGGACATAAAGTATTTGAGCCTCTTGTATCTTTGAAATCTATGGAGGATAGTGAAAAATACAACGAAGCCGAAGAACCCATCCTCTTTTTCAACCGCGCAAATCACAATGCCTCAGGCCGCCGTACTAGCGAGGGCTTTGTTATATTTAAGGGAAGTACAATTGTTCCCAACTTGCAAAAAAGTTGTCCGAATAATGTAAGAAAGTACCGTGAGAGATATAAGTCTAAAATAGATGACAACAACGTTCTTACTGAAGATATTCTTTTGTCGAGTCCCTCTGCTGCATCCGCTTTTATCGGAGGTGCAAGTTTGAGCGGCAATATAATGTGGAGGACAAAGGAGGGTATTACGCTTAAAGATTTAGAAAAAAACGAGTAATTTTGTTCTTCGAGCTCCACATATGGCGATCGCCTGGTAAATGATTAGCTGGTTTCCATCCAGAAACGGCTATTTTT
>JAAZFB010000003.1 GCA_012511915.1 Clostridiaceae bacterium | reverse complement strand
GCCTTGACGGGGTTGTTGTTTTCATCAATGCTAAATGAGCCGGTAATCCCTTTGAAATCGTTTGTAGCAGCCAGCGCTTCTTTAAGGCTTTCACCGGTTTCATCCTTTGCCCTTGTTATACCGTCGACTATAAACTTTGCGAGGTCGTAACCAAGTGCATTAAACGCATCCGGTTCTTTATTATACTCTGAGCTGAAGTCCTTGATAAATGCTTGAACAAGTGGGTCTTGATCGAGCGAAGAATAGTGATTGGAATAACATACATCATTTAAAGCTTGGGCACCCGCAAGTTCTAACAGAACAGGCGAATCAAAACCGTCGGCACCCAATATCGTCACCTTTATACCCTGATCACGGGCTTGTTTAATTATAAGCCCCGCCTCGTTATAATATCCCGGTATGAACAAAACGTCAAAATCTTTTGTTTTAATTGTCGTTATAATTGCGTTAAAATCCGAATCGCCCGAAACATATGATTCGTGAGCAACAATGCTGCCACCCCCTGCTTCAAATGTTTGGATGAAGTTGGCTGCCAACCCTTTTGCATAATCACTTGAGCTGTCCGAAATAATTGCCGCTTTGGTTGAGTTTAACTTTGATTTCGCGTAATTTGCCATGGCAGTTCCCTGATACGAGTCGCTAAAGCAAATGCGGAAAGCATATTCTTTCAGACCCGTTGCATCAACTGTAACATCGTCTGCTGTTGCTGAGCCGGAAGCAACCGGAATTTTGTTTTTTGTTGCAACAGGAATAGTTGCTTTGAAAGAACCTGATGTAGCCGGGCCCATAACAGCAACAACCTTGTCTTGAGTCATCAGTTTTGTGGCAAGCGACGTAGCTTCTGCCGGTTCCGATTTGTTATCGTATTTAATAAGCTTGATTTTCTTTCCGTCTATACCACCATTGTCGTTAATTTGTTTAATTGCCAATTCAATGCCCTCTACAGAACTCTGCCCGTATGTGGCGACTTCACCTGAGAGTTCATAGTTGATACCGATTTTAATTTCGTTCGCATCCGCGCCTGGTTTATTGTTCTGTCCGGCACAACCCGATAAAAGGGAAACCGCAAGCAAAGTGCACAAGATAAAACTAAATAGTTTTTTCATAAACAAGACTCCTTTTTTTTATTTTTTTGATGCCCGTTATCAGCCCTTTTTAGTATTAAACTATGCAGGATATTTGAATAATATTTTATACTGTATTTGAGGCTATGTCAATCATTTTTGCTTTTTTATCCGTTTTATACTCTCTGTAATAGCAAATATCTAATAGCAAATATAGCAAATATAGTATTTTTTGAGTTGACAAAGCTAAACGCGTATGTTAAACTATTAAAGCTATACGGGGTCTAGGGGTTATATTTCCACTTACCCTTCGCTCGGTATATGCATATTAATATTAGTGGAGGTAAATGATGTTAAAGGAAACAAAACAACAAATTATCGGTGAATACAAGGTACACGACACCGACACCGGCTCGCCGGAAGTGCAAATAGCTATTTTAACACAGCGCATTAACCATTTAAACGAACATTTGAAAGTTAATAAAAAAGACCACCATTCCAGAAGAGGTCTGTTAAAAATGGTTGGACACCGCAGAGGTTTATTAAACTATTTAATCAAAAAAGACGTTAACAGATACAGAACGATTATAGAAAGACTTGGATTGCGACATTAGTCATTAACATTAGACCTATCCGCTTATTTACCCGCGCCGGGTTAGTGGACAGGTCTGATGCACTTATACGCTTATACGGCTCACGATAAGCGTGTGAATATTAAAACAACATATTAATTAAGTGAGCCGGAAAGGCTAATGGTTATTTTATATGGCATTACAAACATTTAAAACAGAGCTGTCAGGTAGGGAGCTCGTAATAGAAACAGGGAAGATGGCACAATTGGCAAACGGAGAATGCCTTGTGCGATATGGAGAAACGGCTGTTTTGGTTACCGTAACAGCATCTGATAAACCAAGAGAGGGCATAGACTTTTTCCCGCTTAGTGTAGATTATGAGGAACGGCTCTACTCTGTCGGAAAAATACCGGGCAGTTTTCTAAAACGTGAGGGCAGACCGTCAGAAAAAGCCATTTTAACAAGCAGGGTAATAGACAGACCGATACGCCCGCTTTTCCCGAAGGATTTGCGTAATGATGTTTCCGTTGTTGCAACGGTATTATGCGTCGAACAGGATAATCAACCTGAATTTGCCGCAATGATAGGAACCGGCATTGCAATTGCTATTTCGGATATTCCCTTTAAAGGTCCCGTTGCGAGCGTTTTTGTGGGTATGGAAGACGGCAAATTTATTATTAACCCTACACAAGAACAACGTGATAGTAGCAAACTCAATCTCACCGTTTCCGGAACACCTCAGCGTGTTACCATGATAGAGGCCGGCGCTGACGAAGTTGACGAAGAAACGATGTATAATGCAATTTTGTTTGCACATGAGGAAATAAAGCGGCTTTGCGATTTCATTAATATGATTGAACAAAAGGTCGGGAAAAAAGAAAAAATGAAATACGAAGCCCATTGTATAAACGAGCAGTTGTATAATGAGGTAAACCTTGTTGCAACAGATATGATAAAACAGGCAATTGATACCGACGATAAAAACGTCCGTGATGCAAATATGCTTGCTGTTAAAGAAAACCTCGAACAACAACTTGCCGAAAAATATGAAGACTACCAAGAGAGCATTGAAGAGATTTTATACCAAGTTCAAAAGAACATTGTCCGCAAATGGTTGCTTGATGGCAAGAGGGTGGACGGCAGAACACTTGATGAAATACGCCCCCTCTCAGCTGAGGTCGGGCTGTTTTCGCGTACCCACGGTTCGGGACTGTTTGCACGTGGACAAACACAAGTGCTTACCGTTGCAACGCTTGGTGCTCTGGGCGAAGTGCAAAAGCTCGATGGCTTGGATGATTATGAATTTAAACGATATATGCACCACTATAATTTCCCTTCATTCAGTGTTGGTGAAACCCGTCCATCAAGGGGACCGGGCAGACGTGAAATCGGGCATGGTGCACTTGCCGAAAAAGCTCTTGAACCGGTAATCCCATCCGAAGATGATTTTCCATATGCGATAAGACTTGTAAGTGAAGTGCTTTCCTCAAACGGCTCAACATCTCAAGCCAGCATATGCGGCAGCACCCTAGCGCTAATGGACGCAGGTGTCCCCATAAAGGCACCGGTTGCCGGTATTTCGGTAGGGCTTATTACCGAAGGCGAAAGCTTTAAAACAATTCTCGACATTCAAGGGTTGGAAGATTTTTACGGGGATATGGATTTTAAAGTCGCAGGCACTAAGAACGGCATAACAGCAATTCAAATGGATATCAAAATTGACGGATTAACGTATGAAATTATAAAAGAAGCTTTGGAAAAAACTAAAGAAGCACGATGTTCCATTTTGGATGGGGTTATGAAAGGCGCAATAGAAAATTCGCGTCCGGATCTTTCTCAATATGCCCCGCGTGTAATCACAATGCAAATAGACCCTGAAAAAATCCGTGATGTAATTGGTACAGGCGGCAAGGTCATTCAAAAAATAATCGCCGACACCGGTGTTAAAATTGACATCGACGATACAGGCAAGGTATATATAATGGCATATGATAAAGATGGCGGCGAAAATGCAATCAATACAATTAACAACATTGTAAAAGAACCGGAAGTCGGGGAAGTTTATACCGGCAAGGTTGTCCGCATTATGCAATTTGGCGCTTTTGTAGAATTTTTACCCGGCAAAGACGGGCTTGTTCATATTTCAAAACTTGATAAAAAACGTGTGGAAAAGGTAGAAGATGTTGTTAATATCGGTGATGAAATAAAGGTTAAAATTATAGAAATTGACGACAGGGGCAGAATTAATTTATCCAGAAAAGACGTGCTGGATTAATAGTACTAATATCCAATTAAAAGTCAAATATAAATACGGTTATATTTTTATGTGAATTTAGTATTAGTATCAAAACGTGGCTGTATCACAACAGACTGAACTGTTGTGATACAGTTTTTTGTTTTTGTGAATAGTATTATTTACAGCAGCGTGGATCCGTGTCCTCAAACTCGTTTTTAAGCGGCGGGAAAAATTCGTCAAGGGGAAAGCGCAACGTGTTAAATAAACTGCAAGGCTCTTCCTCGGTTGCAGCAACACACTCACGGGTAGGTACACAGAAATCAATTGCAGGGATCCTAATTTGTATATTACGTTCAATCTTAATTATTGTGAATAAGCCTAAAGTTACAAAAACAACTTTTTCTTGTTCGCCTGATACTAAATCATCATGGAAACACCTGCATATGTTATCCGGAACACCGGATACTTCGCCGCAGCATTTGCATTCGCATGCATCTACCACTTTGGCGCTGAGCGCTATTGGGTCAACAACTTCAACAATGGCTGTAGGCAAGTTGTTTTTCTTCCACAACGCCGGAACTTGATTTCCCGGGTCTTGCTTTGATGAAAACACCCTTGAATTTCCTTCCGAACCAAATAGAATAACTTTTTTATCAAATGTAGCAAGCCCCTCAACTTCTGTCGGTCTCCCCATGCCGGTAAAGACATCAAGTACAATTCTAAAGAAATATTTAATATCAACCGTGAAAAAACCGCGGTTAAAAGGCACCTGTTCAAGATCTGTATAAACCCAAATAACTTCCGCGCTTTTGATTTTTACATTGATTGCCCTGTCTACCTTTTCCTGTGCACATCGTGTCAATATAACACGCAAATCTTCAATGCAATCTCTCTCCCTACAAGAATCATACACTTGGTCGGTATGAATGCATACGCCATCTCTGAAATCCCCAAGCCGATTATCACAGGCTTCGTGATTTTCTTTCATATTTACTCCTCCTATTAATTCGCACTATTTCTGTAGCGGGGTGCAATATAAACTAATGAGATAAGTGTTCAACACCCCAAAAATATACAGATTTCAATATTATAATATGTCAGGAGGGGATATATGTGATTAGTTTGTAAAAAAATACAAATGCGTATAACTTTTTAATTTGCTTCATATATTTGTATGGGGTGATGGGTTTGTTTGTTATTTTTAAAAAGACCAATATATTACTTGTGATATTAGTATTTTTAATAGCGTGGATGACGTATGTTTCTTTTACCGTTGGGGTTCCTGCAAGTGCACCTGTTTTGCCGGACACAATAATAATCGACCCCGGACATGGCGGTCTTGACAGCGGTGCAGTAAGCAAAACGGGCGTGGAAGAAAAAAATATTAACCTTGCAATAGGACTTTTGTTACGCGAAATTGCACAGCAAAACGGCATAAATGTCATTATGACACGTACAGAGGATATTTCACTTCATACTACCGAAAGCGCAAAGATAAGGGTGCAAAAGCGTTCTGATTTAGAGGTGCGAAAAAGGATGCTAAACGAAACGGGTGCCGCGGCATATATCAGTATACACATAAACAAATTTGAGCAAAGCAAATACAGGGGGGCGCAAGTGTTTTATGCCAATAACGATAAAAGCAAACAACTTGCCACCTTAATTCAAAAAAGTTTAATAGAGGGTATCGCAGACGGGAATACCCGAGAGGCAAAAACTATTCCGACCGGGGCGTACATATATAAAGGTACTAAACAAACTGCTGTTATAGTAGAATGCGGCTTTTTATCAAACCCCGACGAAGAATTGCTTTTACAACAGGAGGAATATCAAAAGCGGGTTGCCGCTTGCATATGGAACGGGGTGAAAAATTATATGGGGATAAACGAATAATCGGGTATACGTTTTTGCGGGTTTTTTGCGGGTTTTTGCACAAAAACAGATTTGACAAGTGAAAGCTTTTGTGATATCATATCTACAAACAAAAAAACGGGGAGCCAAAAAATAGAGGCTGAGAGGAAGAAACAATTCTTCGACCCATTGACCTGATACGGATAATGCCGGCGTAGGGATAATACGTTTATTACACCATATGCATTTTATCCGCATATGGTTTTTTGTTATTCATACTAATTTGCAATTAATGAAATTTTTCTAACGCAAATGATACTAAATTCAATCAAATATAGCGCAATCTTTTCGGCTGATTTTCCACTGAGCATCGTTATGGAACCGTTTTGAATGCAAAAAGCATTCAAAAGAACCCATGCCTTGCTCAGCAAAAAATCATCT
>JAAZFB010000254.1 GCA_012511915.1 Clostridiaceae bacterium | reverse complement strand
ATTCAGGAGTTTCCACAGTTTACAGGCTTTGAAATTGTTATGGCAACTCATAAAGACAAAAACCATCTGCATAACCACTTTGCGATTAATTCTGTTAATTCCGAAACGGGGTATAAGTGGGAGCAGAAGGCTTGCGACTTGTATGCGCTTAAAAAATATTCTAACAAGCTGTGCGTCGAATACGGATTATCTCGAATAAATCTTGGCAGTAATAAGAAAAAACAATCCTACGGTGAATGGCGCAACCGCAAACATAATTCGAGCTGGAAACAACAGCTTGAGCGTGATATTCGCATCTGCCTTAACAACTGCGTGAGCCGTGAAGACTTTTTCCACGCAATGCAGGAACGAGGCTATAAGGTTACTTGGGAGCATAACCGAAAATATGTAACCTTCACAACTCCCGACGGCAAGAAATGTCGCAATAGCAAATTATCCAGCCCTGAGTATTTCTCGAAAGAGAATATGCAGGGTATTTTAGACCGTAATTATAGAAAGAACAGTAAATTATTCTTTATTGAAGATAAAACTTACTTTGCCGAATTTCTATCTGATTTTCTCGGTCAAGATATTTCAATACCGTCATTTATAAATGTACCTTACTTAGAGGGGTTAAGTGAAGTTGAGAAGGAAATAGCTATCGCCAAATATATTCAGTCAATGGAAGAAGTAAGTGCTGATAAGGAATATATGCAGGCAGAAGCTAATCGGAAACAAGAAATGGAATCGTTTCTTGACATTCTTGATATGGTGCTTGAAGGTTACTGTAAATATAACTTTAAAAATCCGGAGGAAGAAATACCGCAATACGAAAACGATGATGACGAGGAGGAATGGGAGCTATGATGGAGATATTTACACAGGCCGTTTTGATTACAATAGCGATTATATTTATAACGGAATTTAAAGACGGCAATCCATTTATCAGGTGGGTGGTGTTTAACCAAAGTGGCGAATGCGACAGCGAAAAAATTGCTGAGAATGTAACATGCCATATGCGTAAAATTGGAAAAACCATATACAAAATCACGTCCCAATATGAAAAGGGCAAAACCCTGATGGAGAAGTTTGAAAAAATTATAGAGAGAGAAATTAAAAAATAGTCAGGAATACGGCTATGTAATGTGATATATTTACCTTACAATATTTACATAGCCGTTTCCCTTTCATAAAAAGATTGGAGGTATATATATTATGATGGAAACGATTTATACGGCGGGTCTGTATTGCAGACTTTCCAAAGAGGATAAGATTTACGGAGAAAGCATGAGTATTGATACTCAACGGAAAAAGCTTGCCGACTATGCAACGACAAACAATATTACGGTTTGTGACGTGTATATTGATGATGGGCTTAGTGGGGTGACGTTTTCCCGTCCATCATTTGAACGGATGATGGCAGATGTGGATTGTGGAAAACTTAATTGCGTTATCGTAAAGGATTTATCAAGATTAGGACGTGATGATTCCAAAGCGAATTATTATTATGAAGATGTATTCATAAGAGATGATATTCGTTTTATCGCCATTGATGACAACGTTGATACACTACGGGGTTACGAAAACATAGTCCCATTCATGAATATGTTCAACGCCATGTATCCACGTGATATATCTAAGAAAACACGGTCAGCGTTTCGCACAAAGGCACAGCATGGCGAGTTTTTAGGCTCAAAAGCACCTTTTGGATATTACAAAGACCCGAACGATAAGCACAAGCTAATCGTTGATGAGGAAGCTGCTACGGTGGTAAGGGAAATATTTGAGTTGGCTATACAGGGACATGGATACAACAAAATCGCAAGAATATTGCGGGACAGAAAAATATTAAACCCGTCCGCTTATACAAATCAAACAATGCCTTGTCATTACAAATCCGAATATTGGCGGGACAGTCCTCACGATTGGCACGTTACTTCGCTAAAGGTTATCCTTGAAAATGAAGTCTATTTGGGACATATGGTACAGTCCAAACGGCGAAAGGTATCGCATAAGAGTGATAAAATAGTCAAAAATCCCAAAGAACAATGGATAAAGGTTGAAAATACGCATGAGCCGATTATATCACAAGAGGTATGGGATTTAGCACATAAAGTGCTATCAGCACGCAAACGTGATAATAATGCTGGAACAAGCCAAATGTTTGCAGGGCTTTTGAAATGTGCTGATTGCGGTAATGCAATTACTTATACCTGTAAGAAAAATTATGGCTCATTCAGTTGCAGCTTATACCGTGTTAAAGGAAAAGATTATTGTACTATCCATTACATAAGCTACAATGATCTGTACAATATAGTCTTTTCGGAAATACAACGCCATATCAAAACCTTGAAAAAGTCTGAAACTAAGCTATATAATGCGGCTTTAAGCTTTAATAAATCCAAGAAAAACCGTGAAACAAAAGCTTTTATGGAACAGCTGAGCAAATACAACAAGAGGATTTCAGACCTTGATGTTATCATCAAAAGACTATATGAGGACAGTGTTTTAAGTAATATTTCAAGTGATAGATTTTACGCTTTAAGTAAGGATTATGAAGCCGAACAGTTGCAACTGAAATCTCAGGTTGATGATATTAATGCTAAACTTGCCGAATATGATAAAGCTGAATCTGATGCCAGAAGTTTTGTAGAACTGATACGAAAATATATTGACATCAAAGAATTAAATGCAAAAATCCTAAATGAGCTTATTGATAAAATCGTTATTGGGAATAAATATATAGACGAAAATGGCGAAAAGGTGCAGGATATAACGATATATTATAAGTTTTGCGGAAATATAGAATATTAATGAAAAGCAAAAAGAGGGAATACCTCTTTAAGAACGGCTGACGGTCCGGAGTTCGAATCTCCGATGGGTCACCAAACTCACTCAAAGGCGAACCCTGATAACCCTTCTGGTTATCAGGGTTTTCCTTGCTATCCATGAACTTTTTGATTTCTGCAAAGTCAATGCACTGGTCCCCGTCTTTATAGTTAAAGGTAATAAGCATTTTATCATCGTAAACATAGATGGCTTTTACGAATACATCAATCAACTTCTGCTTTTGTTCTTCGTTGCTAAGGTCGGTCAATCTGAATTTGCATATCCAATACTGGATTTGCTCTTTGCTCAAAACAGGACGCTCAATTTGTTCTTTCGCAATTGCTATTTCAAGATTTTCCTTATCACATTCCAGTTTTTCAAGGGTTACCTTTGTTGATTTTGTAATAATGCCTTGCTTGATAGCGGTTATTACATTGTCAATTTCTTTTTCAACTTGATTTAGTTGACTGGTGAGTGCCGGAAGGCTGGAACTTTCCCTTGTCTGCAATTCAAAAATTGTGTCTACAATGCGGTTTATCAGCGGCATATTATCGAATAGCTTAAGTGCATAGTCGATAACGGTTGATTCGATTAAGGCTTTAGAAACGCGCTTTTTATTGCAAGCCTTTTTGTGTTTTGCATTTAAACTATGATAGTAACGATGAGTTTTACCCGTGCTGCTTGTGGCGCTCACGCCCGCCATAGTGCTCCCGCAATGTCCACAGAATATTTTTCCTGTTAGAATGTATTTATCCTTAACAGGCTTAAAATGAGCGGGTTTACGTTGGTTTTCTGCTAAACGCCTTTGGCATTTATCAAAGATCTCAGGCGTTATTAGTGGAGTAAAAGCATTTTCCACAACCGTATCCTTAAAACGGTACTCGCCCAAATAACGTCTGTTTTTCAGCATGGTTGTAATAAAGCTGTATGTAGGCGATTTGTCCTGCTGTGTTTTCAGTCCTTGATCTTTTAAGCTGTTCAGAATACTTTTTGCACTTTCACCGCTGGCATAACGCATAAAAACATCTGCAACAATCAAAGCATTTATAGGGTCGGGCTGAAAGTGCTTATATTCATCTATTATGTACCCGAATGTAGGCGCACCGCCATTGTATTTGCATTTCAGCGCGTTTTCGGTCATCCCTCTGCTGACTTTTGCCGACAAATCCTTGATATAATAAACTGAAAAGCCTTCAAAAATACTCTCCATAAGCTGACCTTCGGGGCTATCGTCAATCGGTTCGGTAGCGGAAATTACACTTACACCATTCTTCTTAAGCGCATTTTTATAATAAACACTATCGTATTTATCCCTTGAGAAACGGTCGATTTTCCAAACAATAACCACATCAAAAGACTTTTGTTTGCTATCAGCTATCATCTGCATAAATTCCGGACGGTTATCCGCTTTTTTGCCCGAAATTGCTCTATCAGCATAAGTTTTTATAACTGTATATCCTTTGCGTTCTGCAAATTCGCCGCACTCACGAAGCTGCCCCTCAATAGATTCCTCCCGCTGATTGTCTGACGAATAGCGTGCATAAATAACGGCTTTCATTTGTTTGCCTCCTCCAGCATTTCAATCAGTGTATGCTTCAACCGCTCATTCATAGGTGAGTTTGGGTCAAAGCACATTTCAACAAATTGTCGCATTTCCTCACTGTTTTTTTCTATTTTCGGATGATATTCATATAATTTCCCTTGGGGATTGTCTGTTCTGCCAAAAATATAGTCCATTGAAACATCAAAGTAATCTGCATACCATAGTAAAACTTTAAGCGGCGGGGATGAGACTTGAGTTTCATAACGGTTGATACATGCTTGCGTTGTTCCGATTAACTCCGCAATTTTTGTTTGTGACAGCTTTATGCTGTCACGCAATGCTCTTAGCCTTTGTGCAACTTCCTTTATAAAAAACACCTCCTTGCTTACACTCAATTATACGCGATAAATATCATTATGTCAATACAAATATCGCGTAAATAATTTGTTGTAGTTCGAGTTTGTTTAGAACATATCACGAACAATAATTTTAAAATAAGTATTGACATACGACGTACGACATAATATAATTAAAAGAAAGAAGGATTATGTCGTATGACGGACGTAAGAAACGTGTTTATTACAAAGGAGGTTGCGGATATTCTGAAAATCAACCCCAGCTATTTATTACGCCTTGCAAAATCCATGGAGTTTTCGCCAAATGAAATGCGGGAGGCTGGGAAGAGGAATTACCTTTTTAGTAAGGAGGCGGTAGAAAAACTGAAAAGCAGAAACGAAAAATGAAAGGAAGCGGCTTGTCCTCGTCAAAGCTGAGCCACTTCCCACACACAACTACCTAAAAGGCAGACTGCGTAAATATTTTATCATATGCAGCACGTTCTTTCAAGGAGTTGAGTGAAAAAATATATGAAAGGGCGGTTTTATGATTAAATCATTACTTGCAGAGTTTTTTAATGGTAATATTTATCCCAATGAAAAGTTTACCCATACACAGGAATACGAGCAGGTAAATAACAGGATTTCAAAGGTAAGGGAATTTTTTGAAAAGGCACTGTCCGGTGAAAATCTCAAGAAACTGGAGGATTTACAAGGGCTGCTTTGCCAGTCAAGCGCCATGGAAAATGAACAATATTTCTCCCTTGGCTTTAAATTAGGCGCTCTGATTATGGTTGAAGTGTTTACTGCTAAGGAGGATTTGTTCGGTGAATCGGGGGTAACCAGATGATTATACGTCAATTGAAAGCGGAAAAATTTGAATCTTTACATAAGCAACTGATTAAAAAGGCGCACCAAAACCCGCTGGAAGCCGGTTTCAATGTAAGCATGACAGTGGACAAAAAAGAGAATATTTTAAGGCTTCAGCCCGAAAACCATTGCAGATTGGTAGCATTACAAGCGCTGGAGGTAAAACAGAATGAAGAATGCAGACGTCTTTATATGCTTATCACGGACAACAAGATTCTTTCCTCTCTGCTGGAACTTTTGATATGGCAGGGGGTTAATTGAATGAAGGGAATAAAACACTGCGCTTATAACATGGATTCCGGAACGATTGATATTATTTGGGAGAACGATACGGCGGTTTCTCTACTGTGCAGCCAAATAGAAAAGGAGCTTGACACCACCATTCTAACACGCTCTCGGCTTGACTGGTTGATTGATAATGAACCATTGACTTATGCGAAACTCGTACTGTCCGGTGAAATACAAAGTTATTTGAGCCAGTATGCCAAAGACCAGACTGAACAGGAAAATAATATCAGGCAGCAGCTTGAAAAGCATTACCCGCCGGAAACGGCAAGAGAAATCGCACGGGAATTTATGATGTATGACAGTGAATAAATAACAGTAGCCTATCAGATGTAGAAAAACTCATCTGATAGGCTTTTAGCGTTACTTATTTAAATTTTTCTCGCTTCTCAATTATTTAAAATAGTTTAATTGCTAAATTAGATATTATAATAAGCACATTCAACGCAAAATAAGTAGCGGCTATCTTAGTTGCTTTTACCTTAATTTCAATCATCGCGTAACAACAATACATATAATGTATACGTAAGCCAACCACAACAAAAAGTCGAAACAATGCCCAATACAATTTTACTGTCAAACAGCAAGTTGAAAGTATTAGACAAAACCAGTATGATTATTTTTTCTATAATAACAATAAACAGTAATTCCTATTTACTAATCGTGGCTATTCTATTCTCCTCATCCCAGTGGACTTCAAAGCCTAATTCTTCTGACAAAAAGCGTAAAGGAACCATTGTTTTAGCCTCAATCAAGCGAGCGGGAATATCCATGGTTTTGACTTGCCCGTTCACCTTTGCGTTTGTATCATTTATAGAAAATCTTACACTATTTCCAGAACTTTCCACTAATGCGCTTTGTGTATTCGCATCCCAATCAACTTCCGCACCTAATGTTTCAAATATAAATCGCAAAGGTACAAGGGTACGGTCACTCTCAATAACCGGTGGCGTGTCAAAACCGAGGAGGGTGTCATCCACTTTTACATATGTTGGATTTGCAATGCTTATCACGTTCTTTATTTCGTCTATGTTGAATATAACATCCCAAGAAAGATGCCTGTAAATAATCGAATTGCCATCAGTACGTAGAATTTCCTCGAGGGAATTCTCCATGTATATATAAAATGATTCAGGCAACGGTACACGCGTATAATACACT
>JAAZFB010000253.1 GCA_012511915.1 Clostridiaceae bacterium | reverse complement strand
TGACAAGCGTCGCATTCCGCTTATCCGATACCTTTGACACAATCGTAACATTCATCGGAACAGGCACATGAAGCGGTATTTTCAGAGCAGAAGATGAAAAATCAATGCAATACAGCAAAAGCTTTAAATCGAAAATGGATAAAGCATTATTTGCAGATGCTATCGCTACATCCGTTGGTGCAATCTTTGGTACCTCTAACACCACTACCTATGTAGAAAGCGCAGCAGGTATCGGGGTTGGCGGACGTACCGGCTTGACAAGCGTTGTAACAACAATATTATTCCTGCTTGCAATCTTCTTGGCACCTATTGCCGGCTTAGTTCCCGCAGCTGCAACTGCTCCTGCTCTAATCGTGGTCGGTATTATGATGATGTCCTCTTTTAAAGAAATTAAATGGGACGACTTAAACGAAGCAATACCTGCATTCTTTGCCGGAATATTTATGGCGCTTTGTTACAGCATTTCCTACGGTATTGCAACAGGGTTTATCTTCTACTGTATCGTAAAACTGTTCAAAAAAGAAGGAAAAGATATTCACCCAATACTGTATATCTCCACGGCATTGTTTATTTTAAACTTTATAATTTTAGCACTTGTTTAAGATCTTAATTAGGGCTTAAAAAAATACAAAGGGGCTGACCCACAATAGTGTGACGGCCCCTTTGTTTGTCCGTATTCGATATTTATACTAAACACTAATTTATACTAAATTCAAACAAACAAATTTCGAGTTGACTACAAAATGTAGTCAACTGAAATTGAAGGCCAATGATGGGAAATACTATCTGACCGATTGTCTGCTTCAAGATGATATCATTTTACTTGTCGAACATGTGCCAAGTAAAAAAGCGAAAAAATTCATTGAATGGTTCACATACAGCGAGATGAATGTTGCCCATCCATTTATGGAAGGCAACGGTAGAAGCACACGCATTTGGCTCGACCTGATTTTGAAAAAGAACCTGCGGCTTTGCGTGGACTGGAGCAAAATCAATAAAAAAGACTACCTTGATGCAATGCGTGAAAGTACAATGGATACAAAGCGGATAAAGTTTTTATTAAAAGATGCCTTGACGGATAAAATCAATGACCGCGAAGTCTATATGAAGGGCGTAGACTATTCCTACTACTATGAGCAGGAAAATGAAATTGACGGAGAAATTATATGATTAACATGAATAAATTTTCGCTGTCACAACACGATGATGAATTATTTGACATAATCAAACCCGTAAAACAGAATTCTAATGAGCATAAAATTTTAGCAATATGGGCAATTGATTGTTTGAATAGAATTCTACCATTATTTGAAAATAAATATCCGGATGAAAAAATTCCGGATACTGCAGTATATACTTTGAAAAAGTGGATAAATGCTGAAATAAAAATGTGGGAAGCAAGAAAATATGCCTATACGGTGCTGGCTTTAGCAAAAAGTATTGAAAAAGACGATAAACCTTATTCTCAAATAGTAAGGGCTGCTTCACATTGTTTAGCTACTTGCCATGTTCCAACTCATTCTGAAGGAACAGCAATGTATGTAGTTTCTGCAATTAAGCATATAAATAAAGGCAAAAATAATGTTGTAGCATTAATGGAAGATGAGAGGATATGGCAAATTAATCACTTGAAAGAATTAATGAAAGAACCTTTATCAAGCATATTATTAGAATAATAATATGTATCCAAAAAGATTGGGCTATATTTGATTGAATTTCCGGACAGGTCTATTTAATGGGAGTGTAATATGGAAAAGACAATTTATGAACAGACAACGGCAGTTGTTTCTGAGCTTTGCCAAAAAGCGAACCTTAAATCAGGCAATATCCTTGTAATCGGCTGCTCTACCAGTGAAGTAGTCGGCTCTAAGATCGGTACAAACTCAAGCATTGAAGTAGCAGCAGAAATATTCAAAGCTCTCCACGACTACACCAAAAGCAAAGGGCTGTTTATTGCTATTCAGTGCTGCGAACACTTAAACCGTGCCATTATTACCGCGCGTGAGGCTGTCCCCGGCGCTGAGCCTGTCAATGTTGTACCTCAACCTAAGGCAGGAGGTTCTTTGGCTACGCAGGCATACAACGCTTTTGACAACCCAATCGTATTAGAGGAAATCAAAGCCGATGCCGGACTTGATATTGGTTTCACGCTCATAGGTATGCATTTGAAGAACGTTGCTGTACCGGTTAGATTGGAAAATCACATCATTGGCAAGACTATGGTTGTTGCCGCACGTACCAGAGCTAAATTTATCGGTGGCGCAAGAGCCATATACGACGAAAAAATGCTATAATACACCATTTCCATTTTAATACTAATTTCCTTGTAATACTATTCCCACGAAAAAATACCAAATCGGTCAAATCCGCTTTCAATTAAATCTACACTGTCATTTTCAGAGCTGTAAGATTCAACGCTGTTGTTTTTTACAAGCAATTTATCAAGTGTATTTCCCTTATATGCTGCAAAAAGCGTCATAACATTTTTTTCGTATGTTTCGTTATTGTAATAAGAATATTCAATTCTTTTAGCATCGCTTATTTCTGCAGTAGTTGCCTTTGCTGTTATAGAGTAAAATGTTAAGAACATCAACGAAGTTGCTCTTTCCTGTATCGTTCTTCCCAACAATTATTGTAAACGGCTTCAAAGGGATATCAATTGTTGAGAAATTTCCGAAATTTTCAATATGTACTTTGGATATATACACTTCTCAATCTCACTCCTTTGACGATTTCAACTGTTTCAACTGCTCTATTCCTGCACTATCCAAGAGAGAACTCATCATCTGCTTGGCACTGGCATTGAGCCTAAGCAGACGCTCCTTTTGAGATAATCCTTGCCGGATAAACTCTGCATTCAAGCTCTCCATATTCGACAGAACAATAAGCTGTTGGAGTGATGCCTCATCACGGATATTTCCTTTAACATCGGGATTAGACTGTCGCCATTCCTTTGCCGTCATACCAAAAAGTGCAACATTTAAAAGGTCGGCTTCGTTGGCATATGTTATATTTTGTTTCTGCGGTGTGATCTCCGGTGGAATTAGGATATCTTTGATGGCATCCGTATGTATCCGATAATTTATCTTTGCAAGAGTACGATTGAGATTCCATTCAAGCGATAGCCTATTATTTTCATCCGTCTTTAAGCGTTGGTAGTCTTTAATGATATATAGTTTAAACTCGGGTGAAATCCATGATGCGAATTCAAAAGCAATATCGGAGTGTGCAAATGTAGCGGCATATCGTCCTTGCTTTGTAGTAATGCCAATAGCTTTGGTTTTTTCAACCCACTTTTTAGGTGTTAGAACGAAACTGTTTAGACCTGCTTCTTTTTCAATTGCCTCGAATTCGAGGCAATTGAAAGTAGGATTATTTATTTGTTCCCATAATCCAAGAAACTGAACTACGTTACGATTTCGCATCCAATTCTGTATGACATATCCGGGATTTTCATCTGTTCTATATTTCGCAATGTCGGTTAAAGAAATGTAATCATTATCATCTCCGCCAGAAATAACAGCAATTTCAGTCCCCTTTGCGATAATGGTTTCCTTCAGGTTTTTATCTTTCGGCATTGAAACCGCCTCCATTCAATAAACAAAATTAGGTTAATTATGAACTGCGACAATTCGTCATACAATTTACTTTGTTTTACAGATATTATAACAAAGTTTTCCTATATTTTCAACCCCTGAAGCACCTCAAATCAGAAGCATGATATTCACTCGTCACATAATTGTTCCATCTGAAGTCCCAACATATCCCTTATATCAATATACCCAATAAATTTATAGTATATATCCACCCGCTGGCTTTTGCTGCCGTCCGGGTTTTCTGTCTTTTCATGGACGATAATTTTGTCTATAAATTCATTTAGGATTTTGGCGTTTAGCTCCTTTATCTCGGTATGACGGTCAATCAGCGACATAAAGCTGTCGATATTTTCATAAGCCTCGGTTGCCTTGTCAAGTTGTTCGGATAAGGCAGTATGTTTATCCTTTAATGCGGATTGTTCAAACTCATATCCGTTTGACATGGCAATGTAGCGTTCCTCTGAGATCCTGCCGAGCGCGCTGTCCTCATACAGTTTGAAAATTATCTTGTCAAGCTCCGCCATGCGCTTTTCCACCGCCCTCAAATCCCGCCGTGCCTTGTCCGCCGCTTTCTTTTGGCTTACATCCTTCATGGCTGTCAAAACCTGCAAGCAGGTCGGTGCGAAAAAACAGTTTGTTAAAAAAATGAAAACAGACGACGTCCTGCATCTCTATGAAAAAACCTATCAGGCAACATATTACAAGGGACGTAAGCTTTCGTCCGGCATAGAAAAGAAAAAGAATGATGAATTGCTGTCGTGCTTAAAAACCTACCGCATGAAGTATAAGCAGGGCGAGCTTTCCGGTGAACGGTTTAAGGAAAGCTTAGAAAAGTATGGGAAATAATCTATTGCTTATTTCTTACCGCAGAGGAATGAACAAAAAGCAAGCAGCTTGGTTAAAGGCTTTATCGCCTTTTAACTAGGCTGCTCGTCTTTGCCCTCAATCAGAAGACTCTGTTTGTTTTATTTTCTTGTAATCACAACTTTCAGCTCTGATTCAATCCAATCAACAGTTGCGCCTAAGTTCTCTGCAACAAATCTGAGCGGTGTGTATGTTCTATCATTTTCAATAAATGCAGGGCTGTCTAAGGTTACTTCCTTATCATTTACATAAGCTTTTTCAGAGTCAATGTAAATAACAATAGTTATATCATCTTTTGTGATTGTAACCTTTTGTTCTGCCTCAATCCAAGCAACTGTTGCACCTAAAGATTCTGCTACAAATCTTGCAGGAAGCATTGTGCGATCGTTTTTGATAAGCGGTGCAACATCATTTGATTTTGTTTCGCCGAAAACTACTGCATCTGTTTTTCCGATAGTTAAAACAATTTGTTGTTTATCCAAATTCAGAATATCTTGATTTGACTCAGTAACTGTAGAAGTTACACCTTTGTTTGTTGAACTTGATGACAAACTACCGGAATGACTTTTTGAAGTGCTTGATGAAGAGCTGCCGCTGTTTACATTGTTGTTATCTATTATTTCTTCTTCATCGTCTATATCGGTAACTGTGCCTATTTCCTCACCGTTTTTAATTTCAATATTTACGGTAGCATTATCAAAAGGTATTATTTCGCCGTCAAAGGTTCGTGATTCCACAAATTCTATTATTATCGGAGTTTTTGCATTAAATTTCTTTGCTTTGAAGGTCAGAACTCCAATTTCTCCGTTAACAACATGATTTTCCATAGACAAAGCATCTGTCCATTTTAAGGTGAGCGGGGACACCGTCACTTGTGACGGTGTGTTCCCTGCTAATAGACCTGTATCCTCAAATGAGACCATTTGGAGCAAATCCTCATCAAATGTTACATAGCATCTTAGAGAAATAATACCCGGATTATTTTTGATTTCTACCTTAACCTTAACTTCCTCACCACTGTTTACCGTATAATCGGTACTTACAAAGCAAGGTTTTTGTTCCTCAGCAAACACATTAAGTGTTGAAAGCATTAAGGAGGCAACCAATAATATAATAAATTTTTTCATAATATCAGACTCCAATTAATAAGTTTAGTTTTTGTAAAATGTAATTGTTTGTGTTGTGACTGTATCAATAGCATTACCATTTAAGTCTGTAATTCCATTTAATACAATTGTATAATCTCCTGTTGTTTTTTCAGGGAGATTTCCTTTATAAGTAATGGTGTTACTTCCGTTGGTATAAACGCATCTAAACTCATTATTGTTAATCATAATCGGCTCACTGCTGCCTTTTACAATCTCGTTAAATACTATAGAAATACAAACCTCGGCATTCGCATCATAATCACCGTAAATCGGTGCTACGCTTACAACCTTTGGTGCTATAGTATCCTTTGGAGTTAATTTATATGTTGCACTGTCAAATCGCCAATCGTCAGCATTGTCTCCCGAAGCATCAAAATATGCATACACTTTTGGTGTTTCGATTATTTGCTTTAGTGTGAACGGATATCCCTCGTTATCATTAAAGCCCTTAGACTGACTTGTTATATAGCAGTCATTTCTTCCGACAACAGGATTTTTAAACCTTGTATTAGCATTACCCATAACAGGGAATGTATAATGGAGCTTTGTAGATGATTTCGAACCTGCGACATGTTCAAACTTAACCTCATAAAAACCTGCGTCTGTCGGAGAAGTTGAATGACTAAGCTTCAGATGTTGATAACCATCATCCTCTTCCCATATATTCATATCTGCAAGCAGATTAAACGAAGAATTATCCTGACCTTTAGACAACAAATAGTTATAAGTATTATTTCCTAAGGCTGTTTTGATTTGGGACAGCGTATCTATATACATCCCTCCGAAATATTTCCACGTACCATCGTCAGTTACTTTTGCACTTATATTTAAAGCTGGGCCAATTACTTTGTTTACGTAGCTTTCATCGATAATGTATTGTGACAAATCACTTGAAAGTGATGAGAACGCCTCTGACTCAGGTGTACCTGTTTCATTATAGTATCGAATACACAAGCGAGGTTCACTTACCGATGTAAAGTATGTGTACGGTGTAGTTATTTCTGCAATCTTGTCTATTTTTATTTCTTGCTCTAATACGCCTATCGGGAAGCTTAATGTACCCATTTTTCCAACGTAATGAACTCCGGCTATTGTGTTATAATCTACTGTGTTATAGTGCAAAATTGCCGAGGAAACTGCAACCGTTCTTTTAGCTATAAACGTATATTTATCGTCTGCGGATGCCTCTACTGTAAACACCTGAGATAAATCTTGTGTCCATTTTGCATAGAATGTTACATCTTCGTAAGTGGTTTTTGGAATATTAGTATATTTTTCTCCAGAGAAATCACTTGTTAAATACCAGCCTTCAAAAATGTAATCAGCTTTCTTAGGTATTGGTAAAGCTGTACTTCTTCCAATATCAAAACTTGTAAGCTCATCACAGCTATCTGCATCGTTATTAACTAATGTTACATTGTAAGACGGTTGAAGCGCACCACCCGGAACATGAACAGCTACCGTATCATAACCCTGATTTGCCAAAGTATCTCTCTCATAGAGCAATTTACCAAAGGCATCATATATTTTTACATATGCCACACCGGTTTCACCACTTGGATAATTACTGCTCACATCAAAGAAAACGGTATCCCCTCTTTCTTTTAGAGTTCTGATAATAATTTCATTATTACTGTTCACCTCTAAAGAAGCGTCTGAGGTTCTATATAAAGTATTATCAACTGTAACACTTGTAGCTCCCCCTGAGAAGGTATAGTCGCTTTTCATCACAACAGTTAAAAACGTTGTTTTATTAGTGTATTGATATGCTTGAGGTGTAAATGTATACACTTCGCTTTCCCCAAAGTCTATTAGTTTGAATGTGTTTATTACTTCATTGTTACTGTCAATTAGCTTAACCTCAACACCGCCACCCATACCGCTTACGGTTAATTCAACTTCTTTTCCTGCCGGCAAGATTAAATTCTCTGAATTTGTACCTGTAATTGTTTTGCCATCATACTTAGCAGTAAACCCAAAATAATGGCTACTGTAATTTGTTTCAAAATGATAAGTTACGTTTTCATTTTCAGGTACCCACCTTGCATAATAAACCTTCGCTCCGGATTCATTTGCACCGATTTGAGTTATGGGATTACCTTCAAAGTTAACGTTGTCATACCATCCTACAAAGTCAAGCTTATATAATGACATTGTAGGTAATACCTTTTCAGTTCCTGGATAATAGTACTCATCATTTAAATCAATTTCACAATTTGTATTATACACTATTTTATAGCTGAATTTAGCATATAAATTCTTTTCTCCTGTATTACCCGCTTTAATTACGGTTACAGGTTCGCCTGTAAATTGCTGATTATCATACCAACCTTCAAACTTCATATCAGCCGGTAATGGAGGAGTTGGAAGTGTTAAATCAGCAAATACAAAGTATGATGTTGCTTTATCGTATACTTGTGTATCAGTTATATACAAGTTAAGCGGATATGTATTTATAAACTTTGCATAAAGAGTAATATTTCCCCTGTCTGTTTTTGAAATCTCTGTTACTCTTTCACCACTGAAATCTTCTGTCAAGTACCAACCTTCAAATTTGTAATCCGCTCTTACTGCATCTGGTAATGTGGTGAGTGTGCCCGCAATATAGCTGTCAATATTTTCAAAATCTCCTGTGCCGCCGTTTGGCACAAATGTTAAATTGTATTCGCTTTGAGCAGAAACTTCAAATGATGTTAAGTTGCCCTCGTCCGCCCAACTCATCTTTTCCTTTTCGTAATAAACTTTTTTGCCGCTTGATGATTTTACGCTAACACCGTATAGGCTTGGATCAAATGTCACATCGCCTGAGTGGAAATTAACACAAATCTTACCGCTTTTAACCGGAACTTCAAAAGTATTCTGTTCTGAATATTTTCCAAATTCCGCACCACCCTCAGTTGAGCCGACTGTTACATAACCGCCGTTAAAATCCGGGCCTGTCAGGTCTAAACGTATTAAACCATCAAAGCTACTCTTTGGAATCCATTTCGCATATAATTCTTTTGCTCCGCTATCATAGTAATCCATTCTAAATTTCGGAGTACCATCAAAGTTACTGGTATAATACCAACCTCCAAAAACATATCCTTCTTTTATAGGTATAGGAAGATCAGTATTTACACCGCGTTCATAGCTTGTCATAGCATCACAGCTGTCTGCACCGTTATCATTCAATACAATTGGTGTATCTGCACCATAAGCATATTTTGTGCCAAGATCCGGAAGAACAATTATTCTTGCACTTTTAATTGTATCTGTATCAACACCATACTCATCTACAGTTAAATGAAAATACGTATTTGATGTATAAAATACATTGCCATAATTCACCTCATACCCATAATAATACGTATCATCATTAAGTGAATCATAAGTGCCATATTCATTTCCACCGGGAGTTGAGCCTATCATTACTGATGCTGTGTCCACATCTTTTAAAAGTCTAGTTTGAATGGATATCTTATCATCAGGAGAATACCAACGCGCAAATAATTCTTTATCTCCTATTGCATTACTATCAATTGTATCCATAGGGTAGCCGGTCAAAAAGCTATTATCGTACCAACCACCGAAATAATACCCTTTTTTAATTGGAGTCGGAAGAATCTTTTCTTCTCCATGCTTATAGCTGGTAATATTTTCGCAGCTGTCTGCTCCGTTAGTATTAAGCTTAATTTCATATTCACCAAAATCAACTGTTCCCAAAAAGCCGGAGGTGAATCTGTCAAGCATAATATAATCTGCATCTTCAACAGTTCCGTTTTTGTTAACATCGGCAGGTTTAGTTAAGATTTCTGTATTTGGGAAATTATTAAGATATCTGTTTAATAAAATAACGTCCCAGTCATCTGTTGCTTTACTTCCGTTAACATCACCGAGTCTGTTTGGTACTACATTAACAGTACCGTCGGCTGAAATGATGCTTACTTGTTCACCATTGTTGTTTCTTGATTCTACATACTTACATGTTATTGTGTATGGTTTGTAGAATTCTTCATCAGCAACATTTTCAGGTTTTTCTTTCGTATTAAATGTCAAAACTGCAAATTCGCCGTTTGATGAATTGTCTTCAGATGCTTGAGTGTCAACCCATGATAACAATTGCGGATTTTTATAGGTGTTGCCATCTGTGGTTGGCGATAAAAAGCCGTTAAATATTCCTTTGCTTTCTACATTTGTTAATTCAAAAACATCTTCATCGTACGAAATTAAATTTCTGAGAGAAATTAATCCTTTGTTATTTTGCAGCTTTAAATGAACCTTAAAGCTGTTGCCTGGCGCTGTGGACGCATCTTTAATGTTAAAACGGGCTGCATTCTCGTCGCTTACTATTTCAATTTTATATGATGTACTAAAATCGCCGTATGTAACCTCAACTGTCTTTTTTCCTACATAATCAGAAAAAATTACGTTATCTAAATTTGTCTTGATTTCTGAATTTTGGTTTGTAATATATTCTGCAAAGCCGTTACTGTAGTTTAATGCTATAGAAATATTTTCAGAATTAAATTTTTCGCCTAAATAATATTTTGTTTTTCCGTTTTCACTCATAGAAATACTTACAGGAACAGGTTCTGTAACATTTACTGTAAAGCTTGATGTAAATTGTCTGTAGGAAATACCCACTTTTCTTTCGCCTGTTTGTGAAAAGTCATATGAATATCTGACTTGATCGCTGATATTTTGATATGTTTCTATACTTTCTGGAGTTTCTGTATAGTAAACCTCTATATTATCTGAATCAATCAGTCCGTTACGCTGTGCGCTAAATCCATCTTTTGTAACTACAATTATATACGGTAATTGTTTTGAAATTGATTTTAAATTAATAGTTTCTGCTTCTTCATCTATTTCAAATTTATCTTCCATTGAATATAACACCGTGTATAGTTCAAGTGTTGAATTACATTCCATATTAGTATCGGAAACAGTGCACATGAATTTTGAACCGTATAGTGTTCCGAATACAACATTATCGGATACATTTTTGCACAAAGTTATTAAGCCGAACATATCACCATAGATATTTACATTGTCTGATGTTTTCATTTCTGAAATGGTATTGTTGTAAGCAACATTACCCGTCAATACATAATTAGTGTTCAAGCTATGTATAACAAATCCGCAAATGCCGCCGACACCTTTAATAGCCGGTACTGATTCGGACATATACGGTTGCGGTACATTGCTTTTTATATCAATTGCATTATTATACGAAACGCAATTTTTTAAACTGTTGGATATACAACCGGCAACAGCTCCTGCACATATTTTCTTTGATGAAACATCAAAAAACTTATCCGATATAACACAATCGTTTACCTGGATATCAGATAACACACCTGTACTATATGATACACCGCCTGCTATGTTGCAATATTTATCAGCTGTTTTTGATGCCTGTGGTATCAGTGCAGAATTTTCAACTAATACATTACTGATACTTCCGGCGTTATAACCGCACAGGATGGCTAAATAGTAATTATCATACGCAATATCTCCAAGCTGCATTGTTGCATCTAAGGAATCCTTGTTTGCAAAATTAGAATCCTTTATTTTTAAATTTGTTACAGTACCGTTGTTTTGGCAGAAAAGACCGCTGTAACAAGAATTACCTATTGCGGCAGGAGTTAAATTCAAATAGCTTATGGTATAACCGTTTCCGTCAAAGGTTCCTGAAAATGGTTCGCTCACACCGATTCCTAAAAATGGCTCTGTCATATTGATATTATTTGTCAGAGCATAATCACCGTTTAACGGGTAATTTTCATCATTACCGATAAGGTTAAGCTGTGCTTCTGTGCCAATTAAAATTTTACCGTCTGTATTATTATTTCCAACAGGTTGAAGCTCACCTGATTGCTGTTCAAAGTAGCATTTATAATAATCCTCGTCAACCGTCTCATTATAAATATAATCTATGTAAAAATTAAGATATTCTTCTTTGACATTGTTGGTAAAATAGTTCTTCAAATCAGCAATTCTGTCTGCATAAAGCTCGCTGTCATATTCTTCGAGCAACTGCCAGAACGGATATAACTCCAAGTTTTCTGTTCTGATAAGAACTGACTTTGTGCTGTTTGTTTGTTCATCAACCGTGTACATTGAGCTTAACCAATCATTAATTGCTTCATTTGAGCTTCCATCGATTAATTTATCAAAGCTGGTGTACATGGTATCGCCGCCGCGAACTACAGTATTGGTTTGGTTTGCGGTTTTTCCGAACTCTGTTTTATTATCCTCTCCACCCGATGTATTAACCTCTGCATTAATATTGGTAAGTTCGGAAACCTTAACGTGAGTTGATACATTTGCAGTAATGTCGAACTTGTCAGCTGTTGTTCCACTCTGATC
>JAAZFB010000252.1 GCA_012511915.1 Clostridiaceae bacterium | reverse complement strand
CTATTTGTTCCATGATAACCTCCTCTAAACATTTAGGTACCTAAATACATTATACTTAGGTACCTAAATTTGTCAAGTAGTTATAGTGTATTTTAATAGGTTCTTTAAGAAGTTAAAAAATATTGTTACAGAAAATAAAATAGTTAGATATACGAAGATAATACATAAAAACATAAGGAATATCGAGCTAATTTGAATTATTAAGCTGTAGAGTAATATACAGAAGCTAAAAAATCATAAGATAACACTTTACAATCATAAGATTATGTAATATAATCATGGTATTGAGAAGTAATTAATAGCATCGGGGGACGTTAGTATGATTATACAAAAAAAGTTTCCGGGGACACAGGTTCCTGTATCCGAGGTACCTTTGCTACAAGGAATTTTTTCTGTAACCGGAGGGATTACCCTGTCACAGGTATGTGAAATAACAGGATTGGAAGCAGGGGCTGTTCATAACTGGATAAAACGGGGATATGTAAATCCGCCGATAGGACGTAAGTATTCAAAAAGTCAGGTGGCCCGTATTATATTGATTAATATGTTACGAGAAACGCTGGCACTTGAGAAAATAGCGAAAGTACTCAGTCATGCTAACGGGGACCTTTTGGATAAATCTGACGACATAATGGACGACAGTGATATATATAATTGCTTATGCGACATACTTATACCGGCTGAAAAAAATGAGGTAATAGACATCAGAGAGCTTTTCATAAGAACAGATAAATATTTAAACCATTACGAAGAACCTTGCCCAGGTGCAAAAGATAGATTGGAGTTAGTTTTGAAAATTATTATATGCGCATGGGAATCGGCATATTTCAAAAAATACGCTGACCATTTGATAGGAAAAATTCAGGCATAGAAAGGAGGTCATTATGAACTGGTTAAATGAATTGACGGGGCTACAGCGGGCTTTTGCCTTTATTGCCATGCCTGCAACATTGATAATGGTTTTTCAATTAATAATGTCATTTTTCGGATTTGTCCAAGAAGGCGGAGCTGATGGCTTTGACAGCGCAGATGATTTTGCTGACGGTGATATGGACGCAGACTTTGACGACGGGGTACCCGGGGATTTAGCAGATGACCAGCCCCACGGCATTTACGAGGATCATCTTAGTAATACTATTGATGAGCACGGAGATGATGCCGCAAGCAAGGCAGACTCTCTGAAACTATTTACCTTTAGGGGTATTATAGGGTTCCTTTCAATCGGTGGTTGGATGGGTGTGGCTGCCATCAGCTGGGGAATACCTATACCGGGATCTGTCTTACTGGCCCTTTTTGCAGGCTGGATGGCGCTCTATTTTGTAGCGTGGTCATTAAGAGCGGTACTGCGTCTCCAGCAAAGCGGTAATATTGTTTTGGATAACGCAATAGGAGTAATAGGCGAAGTGTATATACCTATACCGCCGTTAAAGAGCGGAGTAGGTAAAGTAAACATTGTTATTCAAGATAGATTATCTGAGGTTAATGCAGTCACAGATGCAGAACGCACCATAAAGACAGGTGAAAAGATTACAGTTATTAATGTTGAACCTGGGGGAGTGCTATTGGTGGTACCAATGGTTTTACCGCAGAATAATTCCTCTGAAGGGATTATTATTACAAAGTAACAAGGTTCCCGGGACCCAACAGCAATCTTTGATTGCGTGATGGGCGGGGTTCCTATATAAAAATTTTCAAGGAGGTTAAGTTATGCCATTTGATCCAAGTTTTATTCTTATTAGTGTCATTGTTATTCTGGTCTTATCGGTACTCATGTTCATTGTATCCAGATACCGCAGGTGCCCCTCTGATAGAATCATGGTAATCTACGGTAAGGTAGGAACATCCAAGGATGGGACAGCGATATCTGCCAAGTGCATTCATGGCGGTGCCGCTTTTATCTGGCCCGTATTTCAAGCTTATCAATACATGGATTTGACACCAATGTCAATCAGTGTGGATTTGAGAAATGCTTTGAGCCGACAGAATATCCGTATTGATGTGCCGTCCAGTTTCACCGTTGGCATATCAACAGAGCACGGTGTCATGCAGAATGCCGCTGAGCGGCTGCTCGGACTAAAGCTGGTACAGATCCAGGAACTGGCTAAGGACATAATTTTCGGACAATTGCGTTTAGTAATTGCAACAATGGATATTGAGGAAATCAATACTGACCGTGATAAGTTTTTGGAAGCAGTATCAGGCAATGTGGAATCCGAGCTTAAGAAAATTGGTCTTCGTCTAATTAACGTAAATGTAACAGATATAACTGATGAGTCGGGTTACATAGTGGCTCTAGGTAAAGAAGCTGCCGCAAAGGCTATAAATGATGCAAAGAAATCTGTTGCCGAGCGAGACAGAGATGGTTCCATAGGCGAAGCAAATGCGAGACGCGATCAGAGGATACAGGTAGCTTCCGCAGATGCCGAGGCAATAAAAGGAGAAAACGAATCTCTCGCTCAGATTTCTCAATCTAATGCGACCCGTCGTGAGCTTGACGCAGAATCATTGAGAAGAGCGACTGCCGCCGAGAAGATAGCTTCGGCGAAATCGTTGCAGGAAGCATATTCAGCTGAACAGGAAGCAGAAGCAGCCCGTGCTGCCCGTGAAAAGGCAACACAAGAAGCCGACGTTCTGGTTAAAGCAGAAATTCAGAAGAGAAAGCTTGAACTTGATGCTGAAGCCCAAGCCGAACAGACCAGAAGAATTGCAAAGGGTCAGGCCGATGCTATTTACTTGAAGATGGAAGCTGAAGCCCGAGGTATGCAGGAACTCTTGACAAAACAAGCGCTGGGTTACGGCAAGTTAGTAGAGTCAGCCGGTGGCGACGCGCTTAATGCGACACGTATGATGCTGGCCGACAAGATGGAAGAGCTCATGAAGGTTCAAGTTGAAGCAATCAAGGGCATCAAGATTGATAAGGTCACTGTATGGGACAGCATGGGAGGCAAAGAAGGCGCACCGGCAACTGCGAACTTCCTTTCCGGAATGCTTAAGTCCATACCTCCGATGAACGAAATGTTCAAAATGGCAGGCATGGAGCTACCTGAATATCTAGGTAAGGATAACAAGGGAGCAGAAGCACCTGAAGTTCTCGAAAAAACAGAGGCAAAAGCTGAAACACCAGTCGAATAATTCATACACGAAAGGGCGGATTTTCCGCCCTTTTGAGTAAAAGGAGTAAAAAGGGACGGTGATTTTTACTCTCCTGAATGAGTAAAAGTCACCGTCCCCATTACTCGTTAAAATAAAAATAGGCGGAGTGTTTCTCATTTATTAACAACTCCGCCTAACCTGTCCTGGCATATTTGGGACAGGATTTTAAACTGCGTCCACTGTTTATTAAAATTGCAAAATGTAGTAAGATAGTGGGTCCGAAATCCTTTCTGATACATACTTATTTCTTTACCATACAATATGCGAAGGGACAATTTTATAATTACTGATTGTTTTAAAAAATTGAAATATTTACTTTACCGGTCATATAAATTTGCTATAAAATTGCTTTACTATATACTAT
>JAAZFB010000251.1 GCA_012511915.1 Clostridiaceae bacterium | reverse complement strand
GCGCATTAACGGTAGCATATGAGCCACCGGAAAAAGCCACAAGGTCAGAAACGCTTATTGTATCGATTTGATTAAGAATCTCAAGCATTTTTGCCTGTCGCGTCGCTTGTTTCGGCAAATCAGGCATATCAAAATCAGGCGTGAGTCTCACCATTCGAATAGCCTTTTGACTTACCTGTTGAGAGATATCTTGTTCGACTTTAACAATTCCTTTCGCCGCAAGTGCCCCAATAGCTTGTCTTGCCTGCGGGATATCTGACAATAATCCGAAATCGGCAGTACCGCCGGTGTTATTAAGCATCTCAATAACTGCCTTTTGCGAAGCAGCTTTGACTTGCTGTTGATTTATAAGAGTTACCCACTCAGTTTTTCTAACAGCCGTACCGGGGGGCATCACTGTTTTTAGCGCGGTATAAAAAGTGCATAAATACTTTTTTTTCATCCATTTAGCAAGCTTAATCAGCGGTTGGCTCAATACCGGTCTTTCCGATATCTGTCGAATAACTTCTTTTAGCTTATCTATTTCGCTTGTATCAGTAAAACCAACAATAATACCGGTTGCCACCTTGTTGCCCCTGCCAAAAGGAACAAGAACCCTTTGCCCGACCAACAATTTCAAATCGTCCGGTATCAAATAATGAAAAACCTTATCAATTGCAGGGGAACGGCTTTCTATAACAACGTTGGCAATATTCATTTCAACAGTATTTTTGCCCTGTTAAGTATTTCTTTTGCCAAATCATCCTTTGACATAATTGGCAAATCCTCAATTTCACCGCTTTGATGTAAAATCTTCACAATGTTAGTATCGGTGGCAAAACCGGCGCCATCCATTGTAAGGTCATTTGCAATAATAAAGTCGGGGTTTTTCTCTTTCAGCTTTTGAGAGGCATATAACTCTAAGTCTTCCGTTTCCATACAAAAACCTATCAACACATAATTCTTATTTTTCCCCAATTCAAATAAAATGTCAGGGTTTTTTTCTAACTCTAAATTTTTTATTTTATCCTTTTTTGCTTTGCCGGAAAATACGTTTTTAACTTTAAAATCGCCTACCGCCGCCGCCTTTACAATAATATCGCTGTTGCTCGCATGATTCATCACTTGTTGGTACATTTGCTCCGCTGAGTCCACATATATTGTTTCAATGCCTTTTATCTGTGCAAGCGAGACTTTCCCGCTTACAAGGACAACTTCAGCCCCCCTCCGTTTCGCCTCACGCGCAAGGGAATAACCCATTTTACCGGAAGAATGGTTGGTAATAAACCGCACAGCGTCAATTTTTTCTCTAGTAGGCCCGGCCGTTATCAATACCCTTTTGCCTGCAAGGTCTTTTTCATACAGCAGGTTTTCATAGACAGCCTCGATAATATCATCCAAATCGGCAAGTCTGCCCTTACCGTACGTGCCGCATGCAAGCCTTCCAATTGCCGGCTCAACAATAATATAGCCCATGTTTTTGAGCTTTTCAATATTTTGTGTAACCGCCTTATTTTCATACATATTAATGTTCATTGCCGGTGCAATTAATACTTTTGCTTTTGTTGCAATAACGGTTGCGGTAACAATGTCATCCGCTATTCCGTTAGCTAATTTCCCAATGATATTGGCGGGTGCCGGTGCAATAACCATTATATCCGCCGCCTTTGCCAAGGAAATATGCTCTATTTCCCACTTGGAGGGGGTTGCAAACATATCAGATGCCACAGGAGCTTGTGAAAGGCTTTGAAGCGTTAGCGGCGAAATAAACTCACACGATGCTTTTGTCATGCATACACGCACTTTTGCGTGCAGCTTTTTAAAACGGCTTACCAGTTCAGCCGCTTTATACGCCGCTATACCTCCGCTTATACCTACAACGATTGTTTTATCAATAAACATCTTACTCTTCCCCCTCTGTTTGCTTTTTAGCTTGTGGGCAGACAATTGTTATTTTGTCGTCGTATATCTCTTTTATCGCAGTGGATACTTGCTTATCAATGTCGCTTGTAGCAAGGGCATCAGCATTCTCCACAAGTTCACGCGCGCGTTTGGCAGTTGCAATTACAAGAGAATATCGACTGTCCGCTTTTTTCATAAGTTCCGCAATAGGTGGATATATCATTTTCTTCCGGCCTCCTTTATAATAGTATTATTTTAATACTCTTGACGCGCGAAGTTTTTCCGCCTGGATTATCGCAAGCAGCTTTGCAGCCGCCGTCTCGGGTACATCGTTAACAATTATATAATCATATTCCTTTGCATATTCAAGTTCCTTTTTGGCATGCAACAGTCGGGATACTATATCTTGCTCTGTTTCGGAGCCACGACCACGCAACCGTTTTTCCAACTCACAATAAGAGGGCGGAACAACAAAAACCATAACGGTATCAGGGTATTTTGCCTTTACCTGCATACCCCCCTCAATGTCAATTTCCAAAATCACGCTTTCACCTTTCGCCAAATGCCGCATGCATTCCTTGATGGGTGTACCGTAATAGCTGCCGTTAACAAATTCGTTGTATTCAAGTAATTCGTCATTTGCAATCATTTTTTCAAATTGGCTTTTCGTTTTGAAAAAATAGTGTACCCCTTCAACCTCATTCTTACGCGGAGCCCTTGACGTTGCCGATATCGAGAGGTGAATATCGGGGCCGCTTTTTGCTGCTATATCACAAACAGTACCTTTGCCTACCCCTGCCGGCCCGGAAACGACCAGCAAAACACCTTTTATTTTACTCACCACTATCCGCTGACCCTCCCTTTACCGAAAGGCGATTTGAAATTGTTTCAGGTTGGAGTGCGCTTAAGATAATGTGGTCGCTATCTGCTACTATAACAGCCCTTGTACGCCTACCGCACGAAGCATCAATTAGCATTCCGGTATCCTTCGCCTTTTGAATAATTCTTCTGATCGGTGATGAGTCAGGGCTTACTATTGCAATTATTCTGTTTGCCGAGACTGTGTTGCCAAAACCAACATTTATTAGGTTCAATAGGTATTCCTCCTTTGCGATTGGGGGGTGTAGGATAATTGGATTACACCCCTTATTCTATATTTTGAAGCTGCTCCCTAATTTTTTCAAGCTCTGCTTTAATATTTACTACAATCTTAGAGATACTTATATTATTTGATTTAGAACCGATTGTATTAATCTCTCTATTCATTTCTTGCAACAGAAAATCAAGTTTCCGCCCGATTGGCATACCCAGACCCATTATTTTTTCAAATTCATTCAAATGGCTATGCATACGGGTGATCTCTTCGGTAACAGATATTTTATCGGCAAAAATTGCGGTTTCTGTTAAAATTCTGTTTTCATCTATCCCATTGTTACCGACAAGCTCCGTTATTCTTTGTTGCAATTTCTGCCGGTATTGCTCTACTGTTTCCGGCTCGATTGCTTCTATTTTTTCAAGTTCACTGCGTACACTGTTATTTCGCAAAAGCATATCGGCGCCAAGTATTTCGCCCTCCCGGCGGCGCATTCGCATTAAATCGGTTAACGCCTCATCGACCACCGATAATACAACTTTAGTAAGTTGCTCTTGGTCTTCGGGCTGTTGTACAATGTCAAAAATATCATTAAAATGTATCAGCGACGAAAGCTTAATATCGTTTTCAATGCCAAACTCCATAGACAGCCCATCTAATGCATCAATATAACTTTTTGCAAGTGCAGTATTTATAACAATGTTCTTGTTGGTGTCAACTTGTTTATGTATTGAAATAAATACATCTACTTTACCCCTTGAAATAAAGGATGTCAGGTGTTTTTTTATTGCCTCTTCCAAAAATAAATAGAACCTTTGGCTTTTATAGTTCAAGTCTAAATACCTATGGTTAACAGTTTTAATCTCTGCCGTAATATCATAATTATCTATTGTCCGTTGCGCCCTGCCATACCCCGTCATGCTTTTAATCATGTTTTCCTCCATCTGATGTTAGGATGTGTCGAATAATTTGAAATGCTAATTATTAAACATCCCCTTCTTTATTAACCGCATCTGTAATAATATTTACCGCATCTGTTTCAAAAAAAGATTTTGCCTGCCTGATTGCGTTGCAAAACGCAACCTCTCCGGAAGAACCGTGGGCTTTAATAACAGCCCCGTTTGCCCCTAATAAAGGTGCCCCGCCATGTTCATTGTAATCAAACTTCTTTTTAAAGTCGGATATTCCATTTTTTAATATTAATGCACTGATTTTCGTCAAAAAACTTTTTGTTAACATGTCTTTTAAGTTTTTAGAGAAATATAGTGCAGTACCCTCAATTGCCTTCAACAATATATTACCTGTAAAGCCATCAGCAACCAAAACGTTCGCCTTCCCGCTAAAAATATCCCGCGCCTCAATATTTCCCATAAAGTTTACCGGCAGTAATTCGCGTAGCATTTCATATGCCTCTACCGCCGCCTTGTTGCCTTTATGCGCTTCTGTACCATTATTCAATAACCCAACCGTTGGGTTATTGACATTTAACACCGCTTCCGCATAAATGCTACCCATCATGGCGAATTGGCACAGCATTTGCGCCGTGCAATCCACATTAGCACCGCCATCGACAAGGATTGCTGCGCCACCTTTAACAGGTATAATTGGTGCAATCGCAATTCTGCGAATACCCTTTATTCTTTTTACAATTAAGGTTGTCCCTGTTACAAGTGCGCCGGTATTGCCGGCAGAAACAAAGGCATCCCCCTCACCGGCAGCAAGCATACTAAGTCCGACCAGCATAGACGATTTCGGCTTTGTGCGCATTACCTTTGTAGGCTCGTCATCGTATGACACCACTTGGGTTGAATGGACAATTTTTATATTGCGCTCATTGGTTAAATGTTGCTTTATTTGCTCAGAATTGCCTACAAGCGTTATTTCCAAATTGTATTTTTCCACAGCAAGCATACAGCCCCGTACTGTCATTTGGGGTGCGTTATCACCACCCATAGCATCCACTATGATTCTCATTTTTGTTGTTTTAGGCTTTTCGTTTATTAGCATCATATTTTTTATCCTTTTAACCAGTCTTTATTTATTATAACGTATTCGATTCCCGAATAAACAGTCATGATAACAGCCGCTGTCATAAATAAGTCGGAAAGTGAAATGCCGTACAACTCAAAATTATAAAGGCTGTCGCAAAGTGTTACAATTATCGCAATTATCTGCAATACAGTTTTGATTTTCCCCGATGGTGCGGCAGGTATTACCTTACCGCTGGATATTGCCGCAATGCGTAGGCTTGTAACAATAAATTCACGTGATATTATAATAAGGGCGAACCACGGGGTAAGCTTTTGCATTGCAACAAGCCCTATCAGTCCTGCCGCAACAAGTAATTTATCTGCAAGGGGGTCAATAATTTTACCAAGTGTTGTGATTTGGTTATATTTGCGGGCAATATACCCGTCAACCCCGTCCGTAACTGCCGCTGCAATAAAAATCGCGGCGCTGATATACCATGCACCGTATAAAAGGAAAGCCATAAATATCGGTACTAATATTATTCTCATTATTGTTATTTTATTTGCCATAGTCATAACACTAACCCCGTTTCCTTTCAGACTTATTCCCGTTCCCTTAATACCACGTTTATTTCGTCATACCTAAAGCCTTTACGAACAAGAAAACCAAAGAGACGGTTTCTGTCCTTGATATTTGACAAATCCAAAGACCGACAGTTTGCCGCAACAAGCTGTCTAAGCGTCTCTAAATTGTCAATTTCCAAAGATTCAATTGCTTTGGAAATGACATCCTTTTCGATGCCCCTGGAAGCCAAGTCCCTTTCAATCCGCATTGTCCCATGTTGCTTTAGCGAAACCGCATCCATAATAAACCGTTCGGCATAATCAAAATCGTTAATATACCCCATGTCGGTAAAATATGCAACTGTTTCTTCACACAGTCGTTGCGAATAGCCTTTTTTCTTAAGTTTTTCTTTTAACTCAAACCCGGTTAATCTTCTTTTTGCGATGTAAATCAATGCGGTGCTTCTCACCTGATCGATAGTGTCTGAATTATTCATCCATATCCCCGTCATATTTATCCGAGTCAACATCAATATCTAGCATACCTTCCACTGCCACCTTATCGAGTACAAGTTTTTCTATCTCATCGCATATCTCTTGGTTTTCTTTCAAAAAGATTTTTGAATTATCCCTGCCTTGTCCCAAGCGTGTTTCATTATAACTAAACCATGCACCGCTTTTTTGCACAATTTTCATATTAACCGCAAGGTCTAAAATATCCCCCTCCTTAGAAATACCGGTGCCGTACATTATATCAAATTCCGCAAATTTAAAAGGTGGCGCAACTTTATTTTTAACAACCTTAACCCTTGTTCTGTTGCCGATCATATCCGTTCCGCTTTTAAGTGTTTCTATTCTGCGCACATCAAGTCTTACGGAAGCATAAAACTTGAGCGCCCTCCCGCCTGTTGTTGTTTCATTGTTACCATATGCCATCGGACCTATCTTTTGGCGCAATTGGTTAATAAAAATTGCGACTGTTTTTGTTTTATTGATAATTCCGCTAAGCTTCCTAAGCGCCTGGGACATAAGACGCGCCTGCAAGCCCATATGAGGGTCTCCCATAAGCCCTTCAATTTCCGCCTTGGGGGCAAGAGCCGCAACAGAGTCCACGACGATTACATCAATAGCACCGCTGCGTACCAAATGCTCCGTTATTTCAAGAGCCTGTTCGCCGGTATCCGGCTGTGATACAATTAAATCATCGGTATTTACCCCAAGTGCACGTGCATATTTAGGGTCAAGTGCGTGTTCGGCGTCTATAAATGCCGCAATACCACCCTCTTTTTGAACTTGCGCCACAATATGTAATGCGACAGTGGTTTTACCGGAAGATTCCGGCCCGAATATTTCGACAATTCTCCCCTTTGGCACTCCACCTATGCCAAGCGCCAAATCAAGCGACAATGAACCGGTGGAAATTGATTCGACATTTAACTGAGGTTGTTCACCAAGCAGCATTACAGAGCCTTTACCAAACTGTTTTTCTATCTGCGCAAATGCGACATCAAGCGCTTTCTTCCTTTGTTCTTCCATTTTTACCTCCAATAATACTATAGTTTAGGTTTAATACTAATGGTCATTATTATAGTGTAGTTCAATGTAGTTGCTTGCCATCAATAACGCCTCAAGTGCAGCAGCTTGTCTTATTTCATCACGTGTTCCCCGAAACATAAAGCGTTCGGCTTTAGTACCGTATAAGCCGCTTACCCCGATAAATACGAGCCCAACCGGTTTTTGCAGGCTCCCGCCGGACGGGCCCGCAATTCCGGTTACGGATATTGCCACATCTGCGCCGGAAACGTCCAACGCACCTATTGCCATTTGTTTTGCAACCTCAAGGCTAACCGCACCATATGTATTGAGTGTTTGCTGGTCAACGCCCAGAAGCTTTACTTTTGCTTCATTTGAATATACAACAAACCCCATATCAAAATAAGCAGATGCACCGCATGTATCAGTCAGTATCTTTGCTATTAGACCGCCGGTACAGCTTTCGGCAGTTGTTATTTTTAACCGGTTATCCGTTAATAGCTTTGATATATTCATTCTAAAATTATCACCTTTTTAATACGATTTCTTCAACGCCGTCCAAAGCATTGCTGATAATTGTATCCACATCAAGCTTCTGTTCGCTCTGTATTATTTTATCCAACTGCGGCTTAGTACTAGGATGCTTGGGTGTAAACACGGTACAGCAGTCTTCATAAGGCAATATAGAAGTCTCAAACGTGCCTATCTTCCGCGCGATTTGCACTATTTCTTCCTTGTCCAACCCGATTAGGGGACGAAAAACCGGATACTCCGCCGCATCGTCCGTTACGGTAAGTGCTTCAAGTGTCTGGGAGGCTACCTGTCCGATACTCTCGCCGGTTATGAGTGCTGTAGCTTTTACCTTTTCCGCAATTTTATTTGCTACATACATCATTAAACGCCGCATAATTATCGTCAAATGTTGATCAGGACATTTTTGGCGTATTTCAAGTAAAGCATCGGTAAAAGGAACTATATAAACGGTAATACTGCCGCAATAGCCGGTCAGCTTTTGTGCCAAATCGAGCACTTTTTCTCTGGCACGCTCACTGGTATATGGATAACTGAAAAAATGAACAGCACAAAGCTGTACACCACGTTTAGCTATCATATATCCTGCTACCGGGCTATCTATTCCGCCGGAAAGCAAAAGCAACGCCTTCCCGTTTGTCCCGATTGGCATTCCTCCGACACCGGTGATTTTTGCGGTATAAATATAAGCGGCACTATCGCGGATTTCTATCGTTACTACAATTTCGGGGTTGATAACATCAACAGTTAAATGCGGACAAGCATTTAATATATTTTCGCCTGCCACAGCACATATTTCCGGTGATTTAAGCGCAAAACGCTTATCCGACCTTTTTGCCTCAACCTTAAAAGTTTTTGCGGTTGTTGCAGACATAAGTTTTGCAGCGATTTGAACAATCTGCCCCATTTCCTTTGCCACAACATGCGCAACGGCAACGGATACAACACCGAATACTTTAGAAAGAAGAAGTGCAAGCTCATCCTCATCAACACCCGGCTTTGGCTGGACATAAATTATAGCTTGCGCCTTCCATATCTTTAATACCCTATCACCGGCTGTAATGC
This sequence comes from Clostridiaceae bacterium, assembly GCA_012511915.1. GTDB lineage: Bacteria > Bacillota > Clostridia > Monoglobales > Firm-18 > JAAZFB01. The sequence goes on along the minus strand of JAAZFB010000251.1, from coordinate 7,166 downwards.
GCAAATTGTTAATAAGCTTTTCTTCAAATATTGGTCGGTTTAATCCCTTTAATATTATTTCCCCGTATTTTATAAGCAGTATTTTATCCATTTATCTCTTCCTAAGCTGTTGTTTTAATTTTGGAATCACTTCATTTATTATGTCGGTGGCTTCAATGATCTCTTTCTCGGTATTAAGCATTGATAAACTAATCCTTATGCTGCTTTCGATAATATCCCTCTGCAAACCCATTGCAGTTAAAACATGGCTTGCCCCGGGACGGTTGGAAGAGCATGCCGAACCGGAAGATACAATAACTCCCCTTTGTTCGAGCGAATGCAAAAGAATTTCAGAGCGAATACCCGGTGCAGATATATTTAAAATATATGGTGACCCCTCAACGGAGTTTACAATAACACCCCTAAGCCTATTGCGCAATAAAGCGTTTAGCGATTTTATATGCTCCAATTCGAATTTCAAAGCGGAGGCAACACCTAACCCGGCAATGGCAGCGGTATTTTCCGTCCCGCTTCGTATGCCTTTTTCCTGTCCCCCGCCATATATTAAAGGTTTAAGCCGTATACCGGTTTTAACATATAACGCGCCTATCCCCTTCGGCCCATGAATTTTATGCCCCGAAACCGAAACAAGGTCTGCTGAATTCTTTGGGAAATCTAATTTGCAATAACTCTGTACAGCATCGACATGAAACAGGCATTTTGCATTCTTTCTTTTTATTATATCGCTGATCTGCTCAATAGGAGCGATTGCGCCCGTTTCATTATTAACATGCGAAATGCTGACTAAAGAGGTGTTTTCCGTTACCAGCGATTGCAAAGCCTCTGTATCAATCACACCCGATTTATCAACATCCAAATAAATAACATTACCTAAGTTTTTAACCGTTTCTAACACCGATTTATGCTCGGTCTTTACTGTAATGATATCCCCTTTTATGCGTAATGCATTATACGCACCGCTAAGCGCAAGGTTGTTGCTCTCGGTACCTCCCGAAGTAAAATAAACCTCTGCCGCAGTTGCCTTTAATGGTTTTGCAACACTTTGTCGTGCTTTTTTAACAATGCGTTCGGCTTGTACCCCTAAAGTATGAAGCGAAGATGGATTTCCGTAATTATGCTCAATAACCTCAAGCATTTCCGAAATAACAGCAGGGTGTTGTTTTGTGGTTGCGCCGTTGTCAAGATAAATTATTTTCAAAAGGCTCTTCCTTTATACTAATATCCATTATATTGTACTATAATTGGAGGTATAATGCAATAACAAAAAAGTTTTTATTGATTTATAACGCAAAGTCGGCTATAATTAATATTGTTGTCTAATCACTTATATAGCATTATACTATTTATTGAAAGGATTTTTCGCTGCAATATGAAAATTCGCATATGGAATGAAACGGACGATGCCGAAAAAAGTTTTGTTATGCGTCGTGCTGAACTTGATATAACAGAATACACCGACGTTGCCAAAAGAGTATCAGAAGATGTACGCCTTAACGGGGATGCTGCCTTAGTTTTATATACCGAAAAGTTTGACGGTGTAAAGCTAAGCCCAAACCGCTTAAAGGTAACTCAGCAGGAAATTGACGAGGGCTATGCACGGCTTGAAAAAAGCACTAAAAGGGCTATAGAATATGCTGCAAAAAACATCAAGTTCTTTCATCAAAAACAATTGCCTCAACAAATGTGGTTAACGGAAGTTGACAAGGGGTTAATGGCGGGGGAAAAGGTTACACCTATTTCCGATGTATGCTTGTACGTGCCGCGAGGCAAGGGCAGCTTTCCCTCTGTGCTGTTAATGCTTGGCATACCATCAATTGTGGCAGGGGTTAAAAAAATATATGTAACAACGCCTCCCAACGAGCAAGGCAATATAGACGACACCCTTTTGGCGGCGGCAAAAATAATAGGCATTACCGAAATATATAAAGTAGGTGGTATTCAGGCAGTTGCGGCGGCGGCTTTTGGTACAGAAACAATACCGAAATCACATAAAATAATCGGCCCGGGCAACGCATATGTAACAGCCGCAAAACGTGTGTTAGCAAATTATATCGATACGTCCCTGCCGGCAGGGCCATCTGAATCCATCATTTTATGCGACGAAAATACCGACCCGCACACAGCGGCGCTGGATTGGATGATAGAGGCCGAACACGGGCCGGACAGCGCGGCATTGCTTGTAACGCACTCACACAGCCTTGTAGACAAGGTAATCCCCATAGCAAAGGCACAACTTAATAAATTATCGCAAAAAAGAAGAGACTTTATCGAAACAAACTTTAATAAATACGGCGGTGTTATTATTACCGAAAGTCTTAAGCACTCGATAGACTTTGTAAATGAATATGCGCCCGAACATATGGAGATTCTGACGGAAAACCCGTTTGATATACTTGCCGAGATTGAAAATGCCGGGGAAATTTTGCTTGGTAAGCATACCCCCATTACATTATGCAATTTCCTACTCGGGCCAAATGCAATTCTGCCAACCGGTGGTTTTGCCAAAACATATTCCGCCGTTTCGGTGTTTGATTTTCTAAAGCGCACGTCAATAGGCTATGCGACAAAAGAGGGTTTTGAATCGGTTCGCGAAAACGCATACATATTTGCCCAAGCAGAGGGATTTGAGGCGCATGCGTTTGCGGTTAAGGAACGATTGGTATAAGGAGGTAAAGGTTTGATTACCGTTAAAAGAGAAACTACAGAATCACAAATAACAATAACGCTTGACAACCCGCCCGTGAAAGCAGGCTATCGGGATGCCATTAACACCCCTATTGTTTTTTTAAACCATATGATAGAACATATAGTATGGAGAAGCAATATTAACATCGGGGTGCAAGTTCAAACGGATAAATTTGATTTAGCCCACGTTATTTGTGAAGATATCGGCATTTCAATAGGTAAAGCGGTATCACAATACATTGAAAAAACCAAAACACAAGGTATTAGCGGTTTCGGCGATGGCTTCGGCATAATAGACGAAGCGCGTGCCTTTGCAGCCGTAAGCTTTGAGGGAAGGTCTTTATTCGTATTTGACAGCGATGTTGTAATCCCCGACCAAACAGAGGATATGTTCGGTGAAGATTTACATACCTTTTTGGACGGCTTTGCACAGGGTGCCAATTGCACAATTCACCTCCATATAGAGCGCGGTATTAACGGACATCATATTTGGGAAGCGGCATATCGTGCAGTCGGTTTGGCATTGGGCAGAGCAGTTTCAATAAATGCCGGGCGCAAAGGCATGACGGCGGGTGTTGCGGGCGAAATAAAATATACCTTGGAGTAATTTGATGCTAAAACCTACAAACATAATAGATAAATATAATACCGTTTTATTTGATATGGACGGTGTTATAACGAGTGAACAACGCTATTGGGATTGTTCGGCGCTTACGATATATCAGTATTTGAACGACGGTATAAACCCAAGCAAAGCAATGGAACAAAGGCAAGAAATCAGCCAGACTGTTTTTGCGGACGACAAAATTTTGATGTACTTAAAAGACAAAGGTATAAATTCTAATTGGGATGTAACTTACTTGGTATTATCGATTGCCCTAATGCTTGATGTCAAAGACGATTTTCAGCCGGTATATACATATTTACAACAGCTAAACAAAGAGGCATTCGAATTATACAGTTATTTCGGTGAAAAAGGTCCGCTCGGCAAAAGGGGCTCAACAGTATATCATCGCTTGGTACTCACTTTTCAAGAATGGTATTTGGGCGATAAACTATTTGAACAATACTGGCATGAAAAACCCCGTCTTAAAGGGAAAAAAGGTCTAATATGGTTTGAAGAACCAGTTGTTCCCATAAGTAATATTAAAAAGGTATTGAATTATTTAAAAGATTCAGGCTTATCAATCGGGATAGGTACAGGAAGGGTTGATTTTGAAGCAGCCAATCCGCTGAAAATATTCAAAATCGAAAAATATTTTGATAATAACAGAATAATCACCTATACTGATATTATAAATGCTGAAAAAAATACCGGCGTTAAGCCCCTTGCAAAACCTCATCCGTATACCTTTTTAAAAGGTATGCTTGGGCGGCAATACAGCGACACCGATATAATAAATGCAAATTACGATAAGAGCAACACATCAAAAACCCTTGTTGTAGGCGATGCCGGTGCCGACTTAATGTCTGCACAAGCGGCAGGTATGGACTTTGCTGCTGTGCTTACAGGCATTTCCGGCGACAAATCAAAGGATTATTTTATCAATAACGGCGCAACATATATATTTAATGATATCTACGGTTTCTTGGAAGGGATTGATTTACAGAATAATGGAAAGAATAACAGTTACTGCGCCGTTGACAAAAGAATGCGCACGCAAGCTCAAAGCAGGCGATAACGTGCTGCTTTCCGGGACGATTTTTACCGCAAGGGATGCTGCCCATAAAAGAATGATTGAACAAAATGAAATTCCATTTGATATAAAAAATGCAGTTATATATTATACCGGCCCAACCCCCGCCAAACGGGGTCAGATTATCGGCTCTTGCGGTCCCACAACAGCCGGCAGGATGGATGCCTATACCCCCGTTCTAATTGAAAAAGGCATGACAGGGATGATTGGTAAGGGCGAAAGAAGTATCGAAGTAATCCAAGCGATGAAACAGCATACGGCGGTATATTTTGGCGCAATCGGGGGTGCGGGAGCTCTTATTTCACAATATGTTAAATCATGTGAGGTTATTGCTTATGACGATTTGGGCGCAGAGGCAATCAGAAAATTGGTTGTTGAAAACTTCCCCGTCAAAGTATTAATAGATTCATACGCAAACAGGTTAACACACGACGAACAGTCACAAAGCCATTAGGCACAGTAATACAACACCATTGTTTACTGATAACCGATACCCTGCAACTACTTAAAACACCTTATCAGGCTCACGATAAGCGTGTTAAGTAATCAACGGGTTTTGCACAAAAGGTGGGGACTGTTGTAAAAAAACTATCCCTTGCTAAGGCGAGGGATACAACGGATTATTTTTTTCTTCCGCTGTAGCACAACAACAATTAAAATTTTTTAATGTGAGCCGGAAAGGTATGGTTATTATTATGAGCACAAACCAAGTTACAAAAAACACTATTATATGGGATGTACTGCAGATTGACCCTAAAACCGCAGCTTTATTTATGGAAATCGGCATGCATTGTGTGGGCTGTCCCTCCGCAAGCGGTGAAACAATTGAACAGGCTTGCATGGTCCATGGTGCGGATGCTGATTTGCTCGTTAAAAAAATTAACGAATATTTGCAAAGCAAGTCGGAGTAATCAAACATACCAAAAAATTATAATAGAATGCAGTATTGTTAGGAGGAAACCAATTGTCAGCAACGGTTTTAATTGGCGCACAATGGGGCGACGAGGGTAAAGGCAAGGTAACCGATATTCTTGCTCAAAATTCCCAAGTTGTTGTACGTTCACAGGGGGGTAATAATGCGGGGCATACAATAGATATAAACGGTGTCGTTTACAAGTTACATCTGTTGCCCTCGGGCATATTAAATCCCAAAACGCTTTGCATTATAGGCAACGGCGTAGTGATAGACCCAAAAGCATTGATAGACGAAATTAATCAGATGGTAGACATGGGCCTTTCGGTTGATAACTTAAAAATCGATCCAAGGGCACATGTTATTATGCCCTACCATATAAAGTTAGACGAGATGTCCGAAAATATTCGTGGCACAAGTAAAATAGGCACTACAAAAAGGGGCATAGGCCCGTGTTATGCGGATAAAGCCCAACGTTCCGGCATACGAATGCATGAGTTGATTTGCGCAAAAACTTTTGAGCAAAAGGTGAGACAAAATATAGAATTAAATAACAAGCTGATACAGCTTGTTTACGGCGGTGAGCCCATTGATGCAAATACCGTAATTAAAGAGTATGGGGAATATGCGAAAATTCTTGCGCCTTATGTAGAGGATACCACCGCTTTATTGTATAATTCAATAAAATCAAAAAAAGAAGTCCTCTTTGAAGGTGCCCAAGGCACGTTGTTGGATATTGACTTAGGTACATACCCTTTTGTAACATCATCTCACCCGACTTCCGGAGGCGCTTGTGTAGGTGCAGGTATCGGCCCTACGCTGATTGATAACTGCATAGGCATAGCAAAGGCATATACAACTCGTGTGGGTAAAGGCCCTTTCCCCACCGAACTGTTAGACGAAACAGGCGAGCTAATCCGTCAAAAGGGTAATGAGTTTGGAACAACCACCGGCCGCCCACGTCGTTGCGGTTGGTTTGATACCGTTATTCTAAAATATTCCGTACGCACAAGCGGATTGACAAAAATGGTAGTAAATAAGTTGGATACCCTATCGGGTATCGGCAACTTGAAAATTTGTACCGGATACAAAATAAATGACGACATAATTACAGAGTTCCCCGCTGATCTGCCCACGTTGGAACTTTGCTCCCCAATATATGAAGAGTTTGACGGTTGGGACGATGACATTTCAAATGTCAAATCATTTGCAGGCCTGCCCGAAGCCGCAAAGAGGTATATAAACAGAATTGAACAATTGTGCTCCGTTCCCGTCTGGATGATTGGGGTGGGCCCGGACAGAAATCAGAATATTATCAGATAAGTGAGGGGTGATTGCTTGGCTACACCAAAAAAAGCACCGCAAGAAGGGTTAATGTATAAAGGGAAACCTCTTATACGCCGCGGTAATCTAATATATTACGGAAATACAGAAGACAAATATATAATTGCGTTGGAAGTATTAAATTCAACAAAAATTATTAATCTTGATGTCTCTACACATGTAGTGGTTAAACTGCAAACCAACGACATACCGGGTAAAGAAAAAGTGCTCAAAAAAGCCGAACGTGATGGACTTTATTCTGCACTCGATGTTGGTGAATTTTGGTTAGAAGACGCACTGTCCGAATAAAAAAAATTTATACATCCCGAAAGCACTTATACACATAGCTTTAGGGATGTTTTTTTGTCTTTTTTTCGACAAATTTACATTATATGGGATTGACATTACCCACGATATTGTATATAATCCCATCTTTGACAGTTGAAGAAGCAAAAAAGTCTCACAAGTGGCTAAAACAAGCCGTTTGCGGGACTTTTGAATTTTTGAAAAAGTGCGTAATGTCTTTATGATTTTGTGATTTTTAAAAT
>JAAZFB010000024.1 GCA_012511915.1 Clostridiaceae bacterium | reverse complement strand
GGATAACACAACATTTAGAGGGGGCCCCCCAGTGGTCTTTTTTAGTACATTCTGCACACTCTGGTTTTATGAGCGGAGTATCCTCTGAATATCTGCTTGCTCAAGCAAACAAAGTTTTTGGAGTCAAAATGTCTTTTGAAGAGCTGTTTGGTGTAGTGAAACGAAGTTATCTTGATGGATGTTTTAGCGCACTAGACTATCTTACCTGGGACGATAACGTACTATTTCATGAAAAGCCAGAAAACCAGGAGCTAATATTCGTATATGCTTATGCAATCGTTAATAGTTGGATGAAATTAATTCCTGAGAAAGACGAAATCACTATTAATGAATTTCAGGATACAATCGGATTCGGCAAAACGTTCGGCTTTAATGATAACGAGGCAAATTATGTGCTAGACAATTTGTCTGGTGAAGGTGTTTTATCGCTTAACCGTCAGCTAATTCCAACAACACTTATTCGTACAAGAAATACACGTGATGTGATTTCCTTGCTGTACAGCAGATTACTTTGACCTAGGAGGGCAGTATGAAAGTTTGTGATATAGTCCAATTTAGTAAAGAAAACTATTTTAATGGAGCTGTCCAAACAGAATGGTTTTATGATAAAAGCAAGATACGTACAATAGCTGAAAGCTATATATTCCATGGCCCAAAATACTATGGGGTTTCAGATGCGGATATTTCACTTGGACGACACAAGCTCATCGATTCTGCCTCCTTTGCTAAACAACTGACAGAAAAAATGTACTCTGCTAAGCCCACAAACAGTTTCTTAATGACTATTGCCGGATATGGAACTGGCAAATCGCATTTGGCGGTTAGCTTAGGTGCTCTTTATTCTGGCAGTGTTGAGTTGTCGAATATTGTGACCGAAAATATTTCTAATGCAGACCGCGATATTAGTGATTATATTTACCAGACAAACATAAGGAAGAATCTCATACTTGTGTTAAATGGCATGAACAATTTTAACCTTGATTCAGAAATCTTAAAGTGTGCCAGGCTAGCTTTAGAGCAAAATGGAATCGACGATTCGATCCTGAGGCATATTACAAAGTCGTATAACATTGCAAAGCATTTTGTAGAACGTACTTTTCCAATGTGTGAAGCTCAGTTTAATAGAGCTGCAAAAGGGCATGGTCTTACGGTTACTGGAACTGGACTAAAAACATATCTTACTGATAATGTTGAGGCTGACAGTAAAGTCCTTGAAACAATTAACGAAGTATACTCCGAACTTAATGGAGATGGTATCCATTGGGATAGAGGAATATCTGCTGGAGACGTACTTACTGTTCTTCAAAGCGAGTTATGTGGTCAGGATCGTCCATTCAATAAAGTTCTAATTCTTTTTGACGAATTCGGACGGTATATAGAGTATGCGGCAGCAAATCCTGCAATAGCGGGAGAGGCTTCGTTGCAGCAGATTTTCGAAGCCGTTCAGGGTGCCGAGGGAAAGGTCATCTTTGTCGGTTTTATACAGAGTGAATTAGATGCATATTTGTCTAGGATTGATAAGACATCAAATATAATTCGCTATGTTGGTCGTTATAAAGGTAGCGAAAATCTATACCTCTCCTCAAACTTCGAAACAATTCTCGCAAATCTCATCAAGAAAATAGATTCGACCACTCATGAAATAGTGATTGGAAACGCTCTTTCTCGTTACGAAAAGTTTCATTCAAGCATTGAATCCGCTCTAAATCGATGGGACAAGTCTGCTGTAAAAAAGAGTGTATGGACTACTAGTTCGTTGTATAAAACGGTTATTCTACGGGGCTGTTACCCTCTTCATCCCATTACTG
>JAAZFB010000250.1 GCA_012511915.1 Clostridiaceae bacterium | reverse complement strand
CAACAACCCCGTCAAGGCAATTGTTGTTATTGGGCTAAAAGACGGAATTCAACACAGTAGTGAAAAGTTGTCACTATAATTGATTGAATATAGTATTAGTAGACATTAATTACATCTCCAAGGAGGTAGCCTTTGGAACAGTTTTTACAACAGCTCATGAACGGTATTTCCTTAGGCAGCATATATGCGCTTGTTGCACTAGGATATACCATGGTGTATGGAATTATTAGTTTAATTAACTTTGCACATTGCGATATCTATATGATAGGTGCGTATTTGGGCTATTTTTGCATGACATTTTTAGGGCTTGGGATATTTCCTTCGTTAATCATTTCCATGGTTGTGTGTGCAATTTTAGGCGTAATGATTGAAAAGGTTGCCTATAAGCCGTTACGGAATTCGTCTCGAATTACCGTTTTAATTACCGCTATCGGGGTTTCGCTGTTTCTTGAGTATGTTACCATGTTTTTTATGAAAGCCAATGTGCGTTCATACCCGCCTATTGAAGGGGTGTTAGCGGAATCACTAAATTATGGCAGCATTGTAATCTCTATGAAACAAATATTAATAGTGTCCATTAGCATTATATTGGTGGTTTTGCTACAATTGATTGTTAAAAAAACACGCATAGGTAAAGCAATGCGTGCCGTTTCACTTGATAAGGATGCGGCGCAGTTGATGGGGATTAGTGTCAACAACACTATTTCCTTTACTTTTGCGTTAGGCTCGGCACTTGCCGGTGCCGCAGGGGTGTTGGTAGGCATTTACTATAACTCAATAAACCCCCTAATGGGCATAATACCCGGCCTAAAAGCTTTTGTGGCCGCCGTTTTCGGTGGCATTGGGCTTATCCCCGGTGCTTTTATCGGTGGTTATTTTATCGGTATGGTAGAGGTGTTAGTTGCCGGATATGGGAATTCGATGTACCGTGATGCAGTTGTTTTTGCAATTCTTATAGCAATTCTTATTATCAAACCGACCGGTCTTCTCGGCAAAAATACCGGAGAGAAGGTGTAAGTATGGGCAAGAAGATTAAAATAAAACCTACTTTTTTGACATCCTTTATTATACTTGCCTTAACGTATTCCGTTATTGAGTTACTAATAAGAACGGGTATAATTTCGGATTATTTTCAGACAACATTAGCAACCATTTGTATCAATATTATTTTGGCGCTCAGCCTTAACCTGATAACCGGTTTTACCGGTCAGTTTTCTTTGGGGCATGCAGGGTTCATGGCAATAGGGGCATACGTTTGCGCAATTATCACCCTCAGAGCCCCCACATATACTGCATTTATAATCGGCATGGTTGCCGGCGCCGTTGCGGCGGCGGCAGCCGGTGCCGTTGTCGGTCTGCCTACGTTGCGTTTAAAAGGGGATTACCTTGCAATTGCAACATTAGGGATGGCAGAAATTATCCGTATTATATTTACGAACTTAAAAATTACCAATGGTGCCGCAGGTCTTCAAGGAATACCTCAATTCATCAACTGGTCATGGTTATTCGCATTAACACTTATCACATATTTTGTACTGCGTAATTTCTTAAATTCTTCTCACGGGAGGGCATGTATATCTGTTAGGGAAGATGAAGTTGCAGCTGAGGCAATGGGTATAAACACCACAAAATATAAAGTTATTGCCTTTGTTATAGGCACGTTTTTTGCAGGCATTGCTGGTGCTGTGTATGCTTCGTATTTTTATTATCTCAAACCCAATATTTTCAACTTCTCAAAGTCGGTTGATATATTGGTTATTGTGGTTTTAGGAGGTATGGGAAGCCTTTCCGGCTCGGTAATAGGCGCTGCCATACTTGCAATTATTTCTACCTATCTGCAACGCTTCCCCGAAATAAGAATGATAATTTACGCGCTTATTTTAATTGTAATTATGCTTTTGCGCCCGCAGGGTATTATGGGCTCAAAAGAGCTCTCATTAAAGCTCTTTTCCGGCATAACACATAAAAAATTCAGCACGGGAAAAAGGAAGGTTTAAAAGTGGCGGTATTAACCATAAATAAACTTACTAAATCTTTTGGCGGGTTAACTGCTGTATTTGATGCGAACATTGAAATATTTAGCAACGAATTGGTAGGCATCATCGGCCCGAATGGGTCGGGCAAAACAACGCTGTTTAATCTTATAACGGGTGTTTATGTACCCACCTTTGGCGATATTACCTTTAAGACCAAAAACGGAAAACAAAAGCTTCGAGGGCTTAAACCATATGATATTTGTAAAAAGGGCATAGCAAGGACTTTTCAAAATATTCGTCTTTTTAAAGACTTAACAGTGCTGGATAATGTACGTATCGCAATGCATAAAGATGTTGGGTACGGCATTTTTACAAGTATTATTCATGGCAGACAGTTTAATATAGAAGAACAGCGCATTGAGGCGGAAAGTATAGAGCTTTTAAAGCTGTTGGGACTTGATGGTAAAAGGGATGAGATTGCCGGTAGCCTGCCTTACGGCGAGCAGCGCCATCTGGAAATCGCTCGGGCATTGGCAACAAAGCCATCTGTATTACTGCTTGATGAACCGGCAGCGGGCATGAATCCGGTGGAAACGGATGAACTATCTGCCCTGGTTTGCAACATCAAGGAGCGGTTCAACCTCACCATTTTGCTTATTGAACATGATATGTCCCTTGTTATGAGAATTTGTGAAAGGATATATGTCCTTGACTACGGTAAAATAATTGCAAAGGGTACCCCCTCCCAAATTAAATCGGACAAACGCGTTATTGCCGCATATTTAGGAGAAGAACTGACCGATGACAGGGAATGGTGATTAACATATGCTTGAAATAAAGAATCTAAATGTACATTATGGCGTTATTCATGTGCTTAAGGATGTTACCATTACCGTCAATGACGGTGAAATTGTAACGCTGATAGGCGCAAACGGTGCGGGTAAAACCACAACGCTCAGAACAATTTCCGGACTAAAAAAACCTACAAGCGGGCAAATTTTGTTGGACGGTATTGATATTACCGATACAACCCCGCAAGAAAGGGTGAAGAAAGGTATTTCCCATGCCCCTGAAGGCAGACGAGTTTTTGCTTCGATGACAGTTATGGAAAACCTTGAATTGGGCGCATTTATTCGCAGGGATAAGGCGGGTATTTCGTCCGATATTAAACAGGTCTTTGAACGGTTCCCCGTGCTGGCGGACAGACGCAAACAGCTTGCCGGAACACTCTCGGGCGGTGAACAGCAAATGCTTGCAATCGGCAGGGCATTAATGGCTAAACCTCAAGTTTTATTTTTAGACGAGCCCTCTATGGGGCTTGCACCTTTGTTGGTTCAAGAAATTTTCCGTATAATTGTCGATATCAATAAAGCGGGCACAACGATTTTGCTTATTGAACAAAATGCCAGCATGGCACTTAAGGTTGCCCATAAGGCATATGTTATCGAAACCGGCTCGATAGTACTTTCGGGAACGGGCGAACAGTTGATGCAAAGTAATGAAATAAAAAAGGCATATTTAGGCGGGTAGAAGTAGTATAACAGAAACTCCGTCCGGGATGACGGTAACGGAAGCATCATCCCCCTTAAGCTTTTCGGCTATACGCAACGCTTCTTTAAGTGTTTCGGCGTATGTCATGTGCATATTATTAATTACTTGTTCAATTTTTTTATCTGCAACAAAAATCACAGTATTTTTTGATAATATTCGCGCAAGTATCTGTGCTTCCCATTGGTCGGGCATAGGTCTGTTTTGCGGAACTTTTTCGATTTCGGTAAGTAACGCGGTAGGAGAGGCGGCTTTATGTAAATAGTTATAAAATTTTTCGCCTCCATGCCCATCGGTACACGCGGCAACCATAATAATGATACTTCCTTCCTTTGCGCATGCTTCGGCAGCGGTCATACCTTTAACCGCCTGATAAATATTCTGATCCAGCGGATATCCCCCGTTAGAGGAAATAATAATATCTGATTTGACAGGCTGAACTGTGCACAGCTCCGATACAAAAGCGCATCCCGCTCGGTGAGCATCTTCCCTGTCGCCCGCGAAAGCTTCCACGATTTTCTTTTCCGAATCCAATACGACATTTAATATAAAAGCCAGTCCGGCGGCATTGGCGGCGAACAGCATATCCTTATGGATAGGATTGTCTGCAAGGTTTCCTGTTACGGCTCTGTGATCTGCTATAAATGTGGCACAATGATTTGCAAGTACTGTTTTCTCTGACGCAATGCCGGGCAGGATACTCTTTCTCCCGCCTGAAAACCCTGCGAAAAAATGAGGCTCGATAAACCCTTCGGAAACAATCAGATCTGCCCATTCAACAAGGGCGTTTAACCACAATTCTCCGCCTGAAGGCAAGTTGCCTTTAAACACCATGTTTTCTTTGTTGTATCCGTCGTGATTGATAAATACCTCGTTTTTTACTAAATCTGACCCGAATTTATCCGCCATTTCATCTTGTGTCATAGGTCGGTGTAGCCCTGTGGCAATTAAAATTTTTATATCCACGCTCTGATTTTCCGTTCTTATTTCACGGAGCAGCATGGTGAGTGTTATGCTACTCGGAACCGGGCGCGTATGGTCACTTGTGATAATCAAAATTTTACTTTTATCTTTTGCAAGGCAGCAAAGCCGTTTGGAGGCTATAGGGTTTTGCAGCGCACGCCACACCAGTTCCTGCTGGGACAGGGTGGGTGTATAATTATGTATACCCGATAACAGGACAGAGGAAACCCTACTATCCTCCAATTCTGCTTCCATAAAGCTTTTACCATACGGTATTTTGATTTTCATACAACCACCTTACCCGGATTTAGAATGTTTTTAGAGTCAAATACTGACTTTATCCCACGCATCAGCGCAATGACCTCCGGATCGAGAGATTTTTGGAGATAGCCCTTTTTGATAAAGCCGATACCGTGTTCTCCCGAAACCTGACCGCTTAGCTCATGCGCCTTATGGTACATTGCGTCCATTGCATTTTTCTTTCGGGTTTCCCATTGCGTATCAGGAATGTCATCCTTCAACACATATGCGTGAAGATTACCATCGCCCGCATGTCCGAAGCTCTTGATGCGAATGTTCTGCTTTGCTCGCAGATGGTGTGTAAATTCCACCATATCGCTTACTTTGCTGCGTGGAACCACTACATCCACCTCATCCATATCGGTGGTGGACGCCTTAATGGCTTCCAAAAACGCACCCCTTGTTTTCCAGACTGTATCGCCACGCTCGTCGGTATCCATAATCAGTACATCAAGCGCTCCCTGCTCTAAGCATATTTTTGCAACCATATCGTAATCACGTTCAATATCCGCCTTGGTATTGCCGTCAAATTTCAATAGAAGATAAGAGTCTGAGGATTTGTCGGGAAAGCTGCTTCCGAGGTATTTTTCTGCATCCTCGATTGCTTCATTTTGTAGAAACTCTACAGCGGTGGGGATGGCTTTGGATTTGATAATCATTGGTACGGTTCTGATTGCCTGTTCCAAAGATGGATATGGAACAAGCAGGCTGATTGCCTTTTTCGGAAGAGGTATGAGTTTTAAGATTGCCTTTGTAACAATACACAATGTACCTTCTGAGCCGATTATTAAATCCTTAAGGGCGTATCCGGAGCTGTTTTTTACTACTTTGCCTCCTAATTCCATGATTGTACCGTTAGGAAGCACCACCTCTAATCCTTGTACATAATCCCGTGTAACACCGTATTTTATCGCACGCATACCGCCGGCATTGGTACTGATATTCCCGCCAATGGTTGCCGTTTTTTCACCGGGGTCGGGAGGGTAGAGAAAGTCATGTTCTTCAACAAACTGTGCAAGCTCCATTAATAGCACACCCGGCTCTGCCGTTACAGTCAGGTTTTCTTCATCTAACTCCAAAATCCGATTCATTAGGCTTAAATCAAGAATAATACCTTGCTCCACCGGTACCGCACCGCCAACCAGTCCGGTTCCTGAACCTCTGGGAGTAACGGGAATATTATGCAGAAAAGCATAGTTCATAACAGCTGATATTTCTGCGGTAGTAGCCGCTTTTATTACAACATCCGGCATACAAAAGGTTCCGCCCAGTTCATCGTGACCATAATCCTCACTGATTGCCTCCCCAAACAACACTCTTAAAGGATCGCCTATTATATGCAATAGGTTTTTGTAGTCCGTTTCATCAAAGATTTTATAGCTCATGTTTTTTCTCCCTTCTCAGCATTGTAGTCAGTCGGGGAATAACTTCATAAATGTCGCCCACAACTCCATAATGTGCTGTTTTAAAAATCGGAGCGTTTTGGTCTTTATTGATAGCGAATATCCGTTCTGAACAGTTCATTCCTGCGGTGAACTGTACTGCACCTGAGATACCGCAAGCGATAATCAGCTTTGGACGGACAGTTCTGCCGCTTAATCCTATCTGACGGCGGGCTTCCACCCAACCATTTTCAGCTAACGGACGGGTACATGCAAGCTCTGCCCCCATCAAATCGGCAAAGCTACGTATCATATCCAAATCCTCACGGGTTTTGATGCCACGTCCCACAGCTACGATGACTTCTGCATTTTCAATTGATTTTGCTCTTTCCTTTTTGTCTACATTTAACACTTCAACGCCTGATTGCAAGAGAGTTTCATCGATATCACATATTACTATTTTCCCCTGCGATTTATTGTTTAGTTCCGGAGCGTTCATCACCTTATAACGTACCGTCGCCATCTGCGGACGGTGTGCGGGAGTTGCAATTTGCGCCATAATATTGCCTCCGAAGGCAGGTCTAATCTGCACCAAATCGTTATTATTTTCTATGTCAAGCACTGTGCAGTCGGCGGTCAGTCCGGTTTTAAACCTCGCTGCCACTCTTGGTGCAAGCTGCCGCCCCACCGGGGTAGCACCCACCAGAATTACAGAGGGTTTTACAGTAGTGATAAAATCCTCAAAAACCGCTGTATACGGTTCAATGCGAAAGTCTTTTAGTGAAGAGTGATTATATACAAACACCTCATCCACGCCGTAATACAACAGTTCCTTTGCTTTTTCGGGATCCCCGATAAACAGGCAATACACCTTAAAATTAACCTTTTGCGCCAATTCCTTTGCCTTTCCTATCAGTTCATAAGTTACCGGGTGAATATCACCGTCATCGCAGTCTGCATAGACGCAAATACCTTGCCAGAGGGATTTATCCACATATTTTTGTGTTTCTATGTATTCTATTTCACCGTTTAAAGATTTTTTCACACACAGCCCGCACATACGGCATCCTGCATTGACGGTTACTTTGCCGTCAATAATTTCAAGCCCGCAGAAGGGGCAGATTTTCACGAAAGCCTCCATATCAGCGATTTTTTCCTGATGAATTAATAGTTTTTTCATTGGCTTCCCTCCACAAATTTCAGTTCATGCAGCGTGTCATACATCTTGCGAGACAGGTCCTCCGCCGTTGCTTGCCACAATTCGCGCTTATCGTTGGATTCGGGTGGGAAAATGCGTCTTACCTGTGTGGGGGAGCCATCAAGACCGTATTTTGATTCATCTTTATGAGTAAAATCATCAAGTGAAAGTACGGCAATTTCTTTGTTTAAAGTATTAATTTTCTTGCGGTAAGAGGGAAGACGCGGCTCATAGATGTCTTTTTCCACGCACAGAAGGCAGGGGAACTGGATCCTGATTGTTGCAGTTGTGGACGGCATATCCATCCGCACGGCAACAGATCTATTATCGGTGTCAAGGATTTTGTTTATCCCCGCCGCTGACGGGATTTCCAGGAATTCACTGATTTCTGCCCCCACCTGTGCCGTATCCCCGTCGGTCGTCTGTTTGCCGCAAAGTATAAGATCAAATTCACCCAACGTTTTTATAGCCTGTGAAAGTGCCATACTGGTGGCTAAAACATCCGAACCGGCAAAACGCCTGTCAGATATTAAAACACCGTGGTCCGCCCCCATGCTGTAAGCCTCTCGGATTACTTCAGCCGCCTGAGGAGGACCCATCGTAACAACAGTCACGGTTCCTCCGTGTCTCTCGCGCAGCCGGAGGGCGGTTTCCAGGGCGTAGAGGTCGTAAGGGTTCGTTTTACAGTCAGCTCCGTCCCGTTTGATTACGCCCGTGACCGGATCAATATCCGCCTTGTTAGTACCGGGCACCTGTTTTATGCATACGATAATTTCCATATCTACCCCCAAAAAAATAAAATTGGTCTTACCAATTTTATTATATCTCATTTAATGTGGGAAGTCTAGAATTGATATTTATTTAACAAAGTATTTGTTAATTTCTATCGAGGATTAGCATAAGTTTTCATCGATAATATTGCTATGGCGTTTTAGACCACTACGCAGCGCGGTCTTATCTTTGTTTATGATTGCCTCTACGATATCACGGTGAATTTGCTTTAGGCGGGTTCTGTTTTTTTCTTCAGATAAAATGCTTTTTCGAATATCCTTGATAAAATCCTCCACCAACACCGAAATGGAGCTTAACATTTGCAGCAGTACCGTATTGCCTGAGGCGGATGCAATTTCATAATGCAGTTGTTTGTCCAGCGAAGCCTCCTCCCCCTCATTGCGTGCATATTCCATTTTCTCCAATATTTCCTCTAAACTTTTCGTTTCTTCATCCGTTATATTATCAATAGCAAGTTCCGCCGCTTTAAGTTCAAGACATGCACGTACTTCGTTCAGCTTTTGACCACCGGTCTTCTGCAACAGGAACATCATCGACAGCGCTTCGGTGATGCTTTTCCCGAAATTGCCTGTTATATAGTTGCCTGCCCCCTGTATACTTTCAATAAGCCCTAAGATTTCCATCACTCTTAACGCCTCACGAACAGACGTCCTCCCAACTCCGAGTTTTTCGGCGAGTTCGCGTTCCGGCGGGAGCTTTTGTCCTTGTTTAAGCGTGCCTGAGAGAATTTCATTTTTGGTGTAGCTTATGACGTTTTCATATGCTTTTTTATCAGTCATTATGGCCATTGCCTTTCCGGCTCACAAAATAAAATAAAATTTCATCTACGCACTTACCATGAGCCGGATAAGGCGCAAAGATGGGCATGAGCCAAAATGTATACACGAATGTATAT
>JAAZFB010000249.1 GCA_012511915.1 Clostridiaceae bacterium | reverse complement strand
TTACAATCTGATCAAATAAATTAGTGACCCGTCATACTAAAAAAGATGTAACTACCCATTATGGACAATTACATCTTTTGAAAACTCTCTCAATCGCTTGCGAACACTGTGTTTTATAAAACTTCTCTATCAGTATCCGCCTTTTGAATGCAGGTATTATTTTGGTTTGTGTCATTTTGTAGTTATACTATTCCTCATTTAATACTAAACACTAATTAAAAACCAACTAAGATTTGCGAGGATTTTTTTCTGTTCGGGTTTTGAATTTTGAGGGGGAATAACCATTGTTATTTAACCGAAAAATTCGAAAGTCGAGTGGGTAAAAGACCGCAAAGACAGTCGGTTTATATTAGTGTTTAGTATTAGTACGTTTTTTGTAATTGTTTGTTCTCGTATTAGTTTTGTTGTTTTTATTTCATCCTGTTTTCCATAAATGTCATCTTTTAATTTATATATTTGATTTGTAATGGGCTTAATATCATTTTCATTTATACAAACACCTAATAAAACAGGCTTCTCTGTACTGTCATTTGGCTCGGGATGACCGCTTTCATCAATAAAAACCAACACTAAAATTCACCATCCAAAAATCTTTTAGGTTAATTTTAGCATATATAGTAAAAAATAGCAAAAAAGATGTTAACAAATTCTGAGTTGTTTCATGATTTGTTAACATCTTTCGACAAAGGCTGTGTGTGACACTGACGAAATAGATGCGTATATTTTCAATGAGAAAGTATTGTCAAGGGACGCGTCTAATTTGAGGGGCTACATAAATTCCTTAGGGGACTACATTTTGCCGAGGGGGTTACAATGTATCGGCTTCTTCACTGTTCAACTTAATGCAAAAGAGATGACGGATCATATTGGACAACTTTTCCTTATTAAACACTCTTCTGCTTTTTTCATTCTCTTTCTTAATTATTCAAATCTCATTTCGCCATCGTGATAAAGTTTAATACTCCCTGACATCATACCTCCTGAAGTGCCACCCCTAAATTTGTAAAGAATAGGAATAGGATTATTTTCGGGTGAACGTAAAATATCGATATTTGTAATTAGTAATTCGTCTATAGTGTTTCCAAAGTTTAAGTTAAGCTCCTTACTCACACTTTCTTTTGTAATCATATTAAAGGCATAAATTGTACGTGCATCGATGCAAATGAGAAAGTCACCACAAAATAACAATTTATCAATGTTAATATCAGTATCAAAATAGTCTGACATCTCATTACCATCTTGAGAATTTATGTCATTATAAAAATCAATTTTCCATAAGCGAGCAGCTCTGTCATCGTCTAAATATCTTGCGAAAAAGATAGATTCGTTTGTAGTATAAACATAATGTTTTTTGTGAATATTTCCCATTGCATTCACAATTTCATATCCACCACCGGCTATTTTGTAAACTCGTTCATATCCGCGCTGACTGTCTTTAACACCGAGATATTTTTCGTTTTTTTCGGTCTTGAAAATATAATAACTCCATACATTACCTCTCGCATCGGGTTTTTCAGTTATTACAGTTGGCGTGTCAAATTGATTATCTGTCAATGTGGCAGTTTTTGTATCTCTGTTCCAGTATATAGTTTTGTCAGTCAATTCACCTATTTTCCTAAGTGGCAAATATGTTGTGTCATTATACATAATGCTGTAAGGTACTTCTCGTCCATCACCCAGTATGTAATTTTCACCCCATTGCACCTTGTCAATACCGCTGATACTAATTCTAATGTCATTAAAAATTGCCTCAATAGTTTGTGCAAAAACGGGGATTACAAAAAGAAAACTCATTATTGCAATACCGCCCAGCAAGCCTTTTATATAGTTTTTCATAACGTTCCCTCCTTTTTAACAATTATAAACATTATAGCATAATATTCCAATAAATCAAGATGCAAAAAAACCATCGCAATAATGCGACAGTTTTCGACAAAAAATTTTGGCGGAGAGACAGGGATTCGAACCCTGGGTAGGGGTTAACCTACACACGCTTTCCAAGCGTGCGCCTTAAGCCAGCTCAGCCATCTCTCCTAAAAATCGTTGATTTTACAACTCTAATAGTATATACTGTTTTTATAGAAAATGCAACCTGTTTTTTCTTTTTTATTTCGGATTTAGGGGGTAATAACATAGAAAACAAACTTGTTTTACAACATGAGCGTGTTGATGATCTGCAAATTGCACTAAGTAACGGTAAAAACCTATGTATAATACAAAACCCAAAATACTTTTGTTTTGGCTTGGATGCTGTTTTGCTTGCAAACTTTGCACGAATACCCAAAAATGCTGAAGTTGCCGACATTGGTTGCGGTGGGGGTGTGATTCCGCTTATCTTAGCAGCAAAAACAAATGCAAAACATATAATTGGATTGGAAATACAAGAAGATGTTGCCCAAATGGCACAACGCAGCGTAAAGCTAAATGATTTAGATAATAGAATTACTATAGAGGCTGTAGATATTAAACAATACGTCAATCCCGCATATTTTGATGTATTAACATGTAACCCGCCTTATAAAGAAAAAGGCAGTGGGCTTAAGAATCCAAATTTACACCACGCCATTGCCCGTCATGAAATTTGCTGCACTTTAGCTGATATTATTAAAGCGGCTTCCCAACTTTTAAAACCAAACGGCAGACTTAATATTATACATCGCCCACAAAGGCTGGTTGATATAATATGCACTATGCGCGAATATAAAATTGAACCAAAGCGAATTCGATTTGTATACCCAAAACCGCACAAAGTTGCAACGTCCCTGTTAATAGAGGGCATAAAAAACAGTAACCCCAACTTGTTGTTTGAACCGCCCCTATACATTTATGATGAAAACGGCAACTATACACTCGAGCTAATGGATACTGTCAAAGATTAGTATCATGTGATTGAATTTGCTTTCCGGCATTGTCTATAATATAATTATTTTTATAAATCAAATTTGAAACGGTTGTAAACACAAATCCTTTTTTTAAAAGCTCCGGCAATACCAGTTCCAATGCTTTGTGGGTATTTGGGGTTCCGTTATGCAAAAGAATTATTGAACCGCTTTTTGTTTTTAAAAGCACACGGTTTGCAATGTCTTTAGCTTCAAGCTCTTTCCAATCAAGGCTGTCAACATCCCATTGTATGCAAAATCTCCCGGTCTCAATGCAAGCGTTCACCACATCGTTATTATAATCACCGTAAGGGGGACGAAAGAGCTTAGATTTTTTTGCAATAAGGTTTTCTATTATTCTATCACATTTATCCATATCTTCTTTGATTTTTTCTTTTGAGAGTTTCGGATAATGTAAATGATTATATGAGTGGTTGGATATTTCGTGCCCCGCCTTGTTGAGCGCAATAACCGCATTCTGATATTTTAATGCCCAATCCCCGACAACAAAAAAGGTGCTCTTACAATTATATTTATCAAGCACCTTTATTATCTCTTGTATATCATCATCGTTCCATGCGCAGTCAAATGTCAGCGCTATTGCCATATCATTTCTATCTACAGAATAAATAGGAATTTTTCTTTGGGGACTTGAAACAGCTCGGCATACCCAAAAAAGCGCCAAAATCAAACACAAAAAAGCAACAAACACAGTGGATAAAACTTTTTTATTGAATAAAAAGATTCTTGTTTTCATTGTCCTTTAGCCTCCATTTACTTGAATGCATTAATATAACACTATTCCTCATTTAAAATATTGACAAAATTTTTTTGTCAATAGCGGCCGCAATCAGCGGCCGTTACAAGGAAAATAGTATTTACTAGTTCGCAATTAATGAAATTTTTCTAACGCGAATTAGTATAATACCCAATTTATACAAGTATATGAAGTAAAAGAAGCAAATATTATTCCATAGTTATCTCAATATTATATATTTTACCATCATCAACAAGTCTA
The DNA here is from genome assembly GCA_012511915.1 of Clostridiaceae bacterium. Lineage (GTDB taxonomy): Bacteria > Bacillota > Clostridia > Monoglobales > Firm-18 > JAAZFB01. The sequence goes on along the minus strand of JAAZFB010000249.1, from coordinate 2,969 downwards.
ATTCGTTCGGGTTTTTGGGTTTTGCACAGTTCGTTAGGGTTTTTTATAGAAATATTATATGTGGTGCTTTTGTATTTGTATTTAAAGCTAAACCCTTTCCAACCTCGTGGTATGCACGGATCGACTATCAATGTTTCTCCGTTCTTTTTGATACCCAAAATCCACTCCACACCTACTCTGTACAACCAACCGGCCGCACCGGTATACCACGTCCAACCGCCACGCCCAATATGATTTTGTGCGGTATATACATCTGCCGGAACCGCATATGGCTCTGTCTTGTACTTTGCTGACTCAATCGGTGTTCTCGAATGGTTAATCGGGTTAATTAAAGAATATAATTCTGCCGCGGTATCACCTGCGCCAAGCTCTGCAAATGCGAGGATTACCCATGCCGCTGCATGCGTATATTGCCCTCCGTTTTCACGCACACCGGGGACATAGCCCTTTATATAGCCGGGGTCGGTATCGCCTTCGTCAAAGGGTGGCGTTATCAACTTTATTAAACCCTCTTCTTTATTCACAAGGTATTTCATAACCGAATCCATTGCCTGCTTTGTCTTTTGTTGTTCGCCGCCTTTCGAAATAATCGCCCAGGCCTGCGCGATGGCATCAATTTTGCATTCGGCATTTTTATTTGAGCCAACCGGGTTACCATTGTCATCATACGCCCTATGATACCAAGCCCCATCCCATGCATTGTTTAAGTTTTCTTTCAAAAAGTTTGATGGATAACCAAACTTATTTAATATATCAAATAAAAACCAACCTAACCAAACACTTTCACCCTTACCTCCGGAGCCTACTTTATTCATCCCGTCGTTCCAATCACCGCTCCCCATTAGGGGCAGTCCGTGTTCACCGTATTTACTTGCCCTTTCAATTGCCTTTTCGCAATGTTCTTTAATAGTACCCACTTCATTTGATACTGTCGCAGGACAGTACTTCTCATCCTCACCATCACACAATTGTTCACTTTCAATATATGGTACCAAATTGTCCATTATTTCTCTATCACCGGTAGTGTTAGTATACTCGGCTACCGCATATGCTAACCAAAGCAAATCGTCCGAAAAATTTGTTCTTATACCCTTAAAACCGTTTTTGACTTCATGCCACCAATGTTGAACATCACCCTCAACAAATTGCCGAGCCGCACATTTTAGTATTTGCTGTTTTGTAATCTCCGGCATATGGTATAGCAATGCCAAACTATCTTGCAGCTGGTCGCGGAAACCGTAAGCTCCACCGCACTGATAAAATGCGGTGCGGGCAAATATTCTGCATGATAGCGTTTGATATAACAACCAAGTATTAAGCATTAAATTCATTGCCGTATCGGGCGTATTAACTTTTATTGAGCCTAAACGGCCTTTCCAATTGTTTTTAACCTCTTCAAACAAGCTGTATGCTTGTTGTGCTGTATATACCTTTTTCGTCATGCCCAATGAAAATACTATTGTCTTTTTTTCTGCCGGGGCAAGGTTGACAATACAAGATATTGCAACGCACCCGTCATAGCCAGCACCGGTAGTGTTTGAAAACCGCTCGCGAAGCAGACCGTTCGGGGTCTGTAAAACCCTGCTGTTGCCAAAAAACTCTCTTTTGTCGCAGGTATAACTTGATATTTGTTCAGAAGATAAAACATATACAACCTGTCCCTCATAGTCAGTATTATAACTGTTTGTTAAGCTTATACAATTATTATTGTAATCGCTTACAACAAACTGTTTAGTTACATTTTCCATCACACCTAATACCGGATTTAAATAATAAGTCAGTGTAAAGCTCTTTTCATTAACACTGTCATTTTTGATTTCCAACATATTTATTTTGTTGTTATCCCCTTCGGCTACAAACATAGTCAAACCTGTATATATATCACCATATATTTTTTCAAAAACGGTATATCCGATACCATGACGCACAATATATTGTCCGGAAAAGGCAGTCCATATATTACCGCTTTTATTATCCCGTATATATATAAGTTCATACGACGGGTCAATAACGGTATCGTTTGACCAAGGTGTAAACTTATTTTCCCTGCTGTTATGATACCAGCTGTATCCGCCGCCGCTTTCGGTAATAACAAACCCGATATTACTGTCGGCAACAACATTACACCAGGGCAGAGGAGTTTTAATATTATCATGCATACTTATTTTATATTCATCATTTGCAAACCCACCAATACCGTTGAAAAACTCAACCTCGCCCAAAGGGATTTCGGTTTGCTTATATTCTTGCTTAACAAAGCTTGTATATGGTATTTTATTTTCATACTTTGCACTTTCAAGCTGTTCGGTTATGCTTGGTGTGTTTGAATTAAGCACCACCCGTGCCGATGCAAATAATAAAGTTTTAATATCAGGAGAAATTATGTTGCTGTCTATTACATATATACCGCCTGAGGAATCTATATGCTCACGTATATGGCTTACCGAAACAAGTTCCCGAACTGCCTTCAGCAATGGTTGGTTATAACTGTCCTCCTCTTCGGTTATTATAACCAAATCTACTGTAAAGCCTTTAAAGCGGAGTAACTCATGCACTTTGAGCAGTCGTTTTAACATATCCATATCATATATGCAGTATATTCGCAGTACAATAATTGGGTTGTCCCCGGATATCCCATGTGACCAAAGGCTTTGTTGACCTAATTTGTTATCAAGTATATGCTGTTGTAATTGGCGTCTGTACGGTAATATATATATTATATTAGCAAGTATATCGTACGCCGCCTTTTCATTTTGCGCACTTATTCCAAGGTACTTACTTTCGACATGGCTACGCGACCATGCCATATCAAAAGCACGCTCAATATTAGAGTACACCTTATACTTTTTGGCTATCTCCATTGCTTCTACCCTCGTTTGGCAACATGCGGTAATAATCGCAAAAGTACAAACAGAGCCTTTTTCTATTTTCAGCTTAAAGCTTTGGGACATTATGGGGTCCAATACCGG
>JAAZFB010000248.1 GCA_012511915.1 Clostridiaceae bacterium | reverse complement strand
TTGCTAACCATTCGTTCATGGAACCGCTTATGCAATTTAAACACCACGATACCGTAACGGGTTAGGGCAAGTATAACAATACGCCTGTCTGTTTTAGAACGCGACCTTACAATACACCCTTTTTTTTCAAGCCGGTCCGCCACCGCCGTCATAGTCGCAAGCGTAATACCCAAAGAGTCCGCAACATCAGTCATTTTTTTATCGCCCTGTAAGCCGATTTGCTCAATAGCATGAATTTCGGTTATCGTCAGTTTGCTTTCAGTTTCGATGAGTTTTTTTTGCTCAAAAGCGTGTATATTATTTAATATTTCAGTCAAAAAGAGATTTATTTGCTCAACAAGTTTTGAATTCAACCTAACACCTCCAATACTGAATCAGTGGTAGATAAGTTTTTCGTTGTTATATTTTTATCTATCCTACGGTTGAATTGCGTAAGTGTGTTGCCACAGCCTATTTCATAAAAGATAACATCGTTATGGGAGTTTTTTATACAAGCTATTTCCCTTTTCCAACGCACCGGACTTAACATATGCCCTGCAAGATAATCGTTAAGATGTGAAAAATCCGTCAACCTATCCCCGTAAATATTTGAGTATACCTCACCAATTGGTGCAACAGATTTAAACATAGTCAGAAACTGCCGGAACTCAGATGCGGCTTTTGCCATATGCCGTGAATGAAAGGCTCCCTCAACCGCTAACCGCACTGCTCTTTTAGCGCCTTTTTCCAAACATCTTTGGGCAGCAGTCCCGACGCTTTTATCGTCGCCGGCAATAACTAACTGGTATGGGCAATTATAATTCACAGGTATAACATACCCTTTTGTTTCAGAGCATATTTCTTCTGTACAGCTATCTTCTAACCCAATTATGGCATACATTGCACCTTTTTTGTTTAATGCACATCTGTGCATTAATTCACCGCGCTTTTTAACAATCAGAAAAGCATCGGTCAGGGCAAAAACCCCTGCGGCACAAAGGGCGCTGCATTCACCAAGCGAAAATCCGGCAAAAATATCCGGTATTTTGTCTTTCGCCTTTAAAACATTATAAACAGCCATAGAAACAGTAAACACCGCTAATTGTGCCTTGTCGGTTTTACTCAATTCATCAAATTCGGTTTCAAAACACAGCTTTTTCAAATCAAGCTTTGTTACTTCACTGCCAATATCAAATACTTCTTTTGCCTCTGGGAACATACTATAAATTTGCTTCCCCATGCCTGTATGTTGTGTTCCCTGCCCTTCAAAAAGAAAACATCGCTTTTCCAATTTAAACACCCTCATTAGTAGTATTGTTCGTCATTTTTCCCCTTGACATCTTATGCTAATCATATTATAATGAATAAATTAAAATAGTTAGCATTTCTAATAATTAAATTATCTAAGTTTATTATAACATAAAAAAAAATAAACACAAGGGAGTTGAGCATAATTTACCTTCAAATCAAAGGTACAGGCAGCTATTTGCCGCAACATGTTTTGACTAATCAAGATTTAGAAAAGATGGTGGATACATCCGATGAATGGATAACCGAAAGAACCGGTATCAAAGAGCGGCATATAGCCAAAGGCATATCTACAGCCTACATGGCAATTAAAGCTTCACAAAAAGCAATGGATAGCGCCGGGGTAACACCGGACGAAATAGATATTATAATTGCGGCGACAATCACACCGGATTATCTTACTCCCTCTTTGTCCTGTTTAGTACAAAAAGAATTTGGCGCAGATTCGGCATTTTGCTTTGATATAAATGCGGCATGCAGCGGATTCTGTTATGCCCTCGACATAGCGGATCTGTATATAAAAACGGGCAGGGCAAAAACGATACTTATTGTTGCATCCGAAATGTTATCACGCATTACCGATTACACCGACAGGCGAACATGTGTTCTATTCGGTGACGGTGCGGGCGCAGTTATTGCCCGTGCCGGCGATACAAAAGGTGTTATGGACAGCATATGTTGTGCCGTGGGCGGTTTAGGTGATGTATTAAAAGCAAGTGTTTTTGAAGATTATAAATTTATTCAAATGAATGGTAAAGAGGTGTACAAATTTGCGGTAAGGGTCAACATCGAAACTATAACCCAACTTTTATCTAACAACAACTTATCAACAGATGATATCGCTTATCTTGTGCCACACCAGGCAAACAAAAGAATTATTGCAACCGTATCTTCAAAGCTTGGCATTGACAGCGATAAAACATATATTAATGTTGACAGATACGGCAACACTTCCAGCGCAAGCATTCCCATTTGCCTTGATGAAATGAATAAAAAAGGTCTATTAAAAGACGGGGACAAAATAATTCTAACCGGTTTTGGCGGTGGGCTTACATATGCCGGAATATTACTCCAATGGGTTGGTATGTAATAGTAATAGGATGTATTAGGAGGTCTAATAATAAAGTTGAACACACAAATTACAGAGCTTTTAGGTATTAAATACCCAATAATTCAAGGCGGAATGGCATGGGTAGCTGACGAACACTTGGCAAGCGCCGTTTCCAACGCAGGCGGTTTAGGGCTTATTGCGGGAGGCAATGCGCCAAAAGAAATAATACGCGAAAAAATAAGGGCAATTAGATCCCTGACGGATAAACAATTCGGCTTAAACATTATGCTTTTATCCCCCTCTGCGCCGGATTTGGCGGATTTGGTTGTTGAAGAAAATGTTAAAATAGTTACAACCGGGGCAGGTAGCCCACAAAAATATATGGAAAAATGGAAAGAAAACAATATTACCGTAATACCGGTCGTAGCTTCTGTTGCACAAGCTGTCAAGATGGAAAAGCTTGGGGCAGACGCAGTAATTGGAGAGGGTAATGAGGCAGGCGGGCATATCGGCGAATTGACTACAATGACCCTTATCCCCCAAATTGTTAAAGCGGTAACAATACCGGTTATTGCAGCAGGCGGCATTGCAAGCGGCGAGGGCATGGCAGCTGCATTTATGTTGGGCGCACAGGGGATACAATGCGGTACTTGCTTTTTAGCATCAGACGAATGTAACATTCATCCCAAATATAAAGAAATGGTTGTAAAGGCATCAGATATTTCTACAATTGTAACAGGGCGCAGTACCGGTCATCCTGTACGTTGCCTAAAATCGCCCTTAATCAGACGTTATATTGCATTGGAAAAAGAGGGTGAAAGCTTCGAAACACTCGAACAACTGACAACGGGTTCTCTTAAAAACGCTGTTACAGAGGGCAGCTATGACGAAGGCTCTTTTATGGCCGGGCAAATAGCGGGTTTAATACATAACATACGCCCATGCAAAGAAATTATCGAGGATATCGTTATACGTACACAAAAGATAATAGCGGAAAAATCAAAACAATTCGGAGGTGGGATATGACAGCTTTGGTTACGGGTTCTTCCCGCGGTATAGGGCGTGCTATAGCAATTGAGCTGTCAAACTGCGGTTTTAATGTTGCAATTAATTATTGCGGAAATGAGCAAGCGGCACAACAAACAGCAGAAAAATGCATACAAAACGGCATTTGCGCCGAAATATTTCAATGCGATGTCTCTGATTTTAATGCTTGTAGGCAGATGATAGAAAATATTGAAAAACGACTTGGTGCAGTGGATGTATTAGTTAATAATGCGGGCATTACCGCAGATACTCTCTTAATGAGAATGAGCGAAGAGCAGTTTGACAATGTATACTTCACGAACTTAAAAAGTGTCTATAACCTATCAAAACTTGTAATTACAGCTATGATAAAAAGACGTTACGGGCGTATTATAAACATTTCATCGGTAGCGGGACTGTACGGTAATATCGGTCAGGTTAATTATTCATCTGCAAAGGCAGGTATAATAGGCTTTACAAAGGCACTTGCTAAAGAAGTCGGTCAACGCGGGATAACGGTTAATGCAGTCGCCCCGGGGTTCATCGAGACAGATATGACACAAAGCCTGCCTGAAACTTTTAAAACCGCTGCACTGTCGGCAATAGCTTTAAAAAGGTTCGGTACGCCGGAAGAGGTTGCAAAAGCTGTTGCTTTTCTCGCCTCAGATGATGCTTCATATATTACCGGACAAACAATAGAAATATCAGGGGGAATTTCTATATGAGAAAACAAAGCAGGGTTTTTATTACCGGCATGGGCGTTATATCGCCTGTGGGGAATGATGTTACTCACTTTTACAAAAACCTTACTGACGGAAAAAATGGGATCGATTTTATAACACATTTTGATGCGTCAACCAATAAAGTAAAGCTTGCTGCAGAAGTAAAAGATTTTAATGTAAACGACTATCTTGATAAAAAAGAAGCACGAAGAATGGACAGATACTGTCATTTTGCAGTTGCCGCAGCAGAACAAGCAATATCTTCAAGCAGGCTAGTACCGGAACAACAAGACCCATACCGTTGCGGCGTAATCGTCAGCAGTGGTGTAGGCGGAATGAACACATACGAAACTGAGCATAATAAATATATAGAACAAGGCCCAGGACGGGTATCACCGCTTTTTATACCCATGATGATAAGTAACATGGCAGCCGGTATGATTTCAATTAAGTACAAATTCAAAGGTGCAAATTTCTGTACAGTTACAGCCTGTACCTCCGGTGCCAGCGCAATCGGAGAGGCTTTCCGCCAAATAAAGAACGGTTATTTGGATATTGTTATTACCGGTGGGGCAGAAGCCGCAATCACCCCCTTTTCCGTTACAGGTTTTACTAACATGACAGCTCTTTGCGTATCTGACAATCCGAATGCGGCAAGCTTACCTTTTGATAAGCGTAGGGACGGATTTGTTATGGGTGAGGGTGCGGGAATACTTGTATTGGAAAGTGAAGAAAGCGCAAAGACAAGGAATTCTACGATAATTGAAGAAACATGTGGCTATGGCGCAACTGCTGATGCCTATCATATTACCAGTCCGGACCCACAAGGGATCAGTGCCGCAAGGGCAATGACAAACGCTTTGGACGAAGCAGATATTACGCCCGAACAGATTGATTATATAAACGCCCATGGCACCGGCACACCGCTTAACGATTTGTATGAGACAATTGCAATAAAAAAAGCTTTTGGCGCCACGGCAGATATAGTAAATATTTCCTCGACAAAATCCATGACCGGGCATTTGCTCGGTGCAGCGGGTGCTGTTGAGGCAATCGCTTGTGTAATGACAATAAAAAACGGAATAATTCCGCCCACCATAAATTATTTAGAGCCGGATAAAGATATTGATTTAAATTACACGCCAAATACCGCAGTAAATAAACCGGTTGAGTTTGCGCTAAGCAATTCGCTTGGTTTTGGCGGACATAATGCATCCTTACTGTTTAAAAAGTGTGTTGAATAAACAGGGGGGTGTTGAATATTAATCCTGTCATTCAATCAACAACCCCAAACATAAATTCCCCCTTAAAAAGGTCTGAAAGGATTGAAACCCTTATGAATTATAACGAACTCAAACAGCTTACTTTTGAACTTATTGATAAGCTTGCTGTGAGCGAAATTGAAAATGTAACTATTGAATTTGAACAGGCAAAAATCCAACTTTCAAAACAGGGCTGTCGTGAAAGCAAAGCAATTACAAAAATTGAATTGCCTACCCCGCCTGTAAATCAAAAAGCTATTTGCTCACCTATGGTAGGCACTTTTTACGCTGCCCCTTCACCGGATGAAAAACCATTTGTCAATGTTGGGGATACCATAAGCAAGGGCGATACCATTTGTATTATCGAAGCAATGAAGCTTATGAATGAAATAGTAGCGGATAAAAGCGGTGTTATTAAAGAAATACTGATTAACAACGGTGATATCGTTGAATATAATCAGCCGATTTTTATTATCGAATGAACGAATATATAAAGGGATGAATAAAAAGAATGCTAAACACTCAGCAAATTGAAGCAATTATTCCACACAGAAAACCAATGCTTTTAATAGATGAAATATCCGACATAGTTCCCGGACAATATGCAAAAGGCTCTCTGTCATTACAAGGCAACGAGTTTTTCTTTCAAGGGCACTTCCCGAATAACCCGATAATGCCGGGCGTTATGATTATTGAGGCAATGGCGCAAACCGGTGCAGTAAGCATTCTTATGTTGGATGAATATAAAGGTAAAACGGGTTATTTCGCTAAAATAGATAATGCGCGTTTTAAAGAAAAGGTCTTGCCTGGCGACACATTAGTTCTTGAAGTGAAAATCACTAAACGAAAAGGCGTTATCGGGGTTGGAGAGGGTATTGCTTATGTTAACGGCAAAAAGGCTGCAAGCGCAACACTAACCTTTGCAATAGGTCAGTAATGTTAGACCTGTCCGGAAGATCAATCACGGCGGCGTAATACTACAGCGAACACATCAAGTATACGATTTGGTGTTATCCCCAATCAGGAACGGAGAAGGTTATTATGTTAATGTTTGATAAAATATTAATTGCCAACCGCGGTGAAATTGCAGTTAGAATTATTAGAACATGCCGCGATATGGGCATAATAAGTGTAGCTGTTTATTCGGAAGCAGATAGGGACTCTTTGCACGTGCAAATTGCCGATGAATCAATTTGCATAGGCGGTGCACATTCAAAAGACAGTTATCTTAGTATCGAAAGGATAATTTCTGCCGCTATTGCAACCGGAGCGGGTGCAATCCATCCCGGGTTTGGCTTTTTGGCGGAAAATCCCGAATTCGCCCAAATGTGCAACAAGTATAACATAGCTTTTATAGGCCCGGATGCCGACACGATGAAAAAAATGGGTGATAAAATACAAGCCCGACAAATTGCGCATAAAGCGAATGTGCCTATCACACCCGGCTCTGTTGGCGAGGCAAAAGACTATAACGAAGCATTAGCAGTTGCAAAAAAAACCGGCTATCCCTTATTGGTTAAAGCGGCAGCCGGAGGCGGGGGACGCGGTATAAGACTTGTTAAAGACGAGAGCGAGCTAAAGCAAATGTATAATGCCGCTAAGGCGGAAGCATTAGCTTGCTTTGGCGATGACAGGCTTTATATCGAAAAGTGTATAGCTAACCCACGCCATGTAGAAATACAAGTGTTGGCGGATAACTTTGGTAATGTTGTTCATCTTTTTGACAGGGATTGTACAATACAGCGCAGGCATCAAAAGCTGTTAGAAGAAGCTCCCTCCTCCTTTATCAATGATTCTGTAAGAAATAAAATGGGAGAGTGTGCAATAAAAATTGCAAAGCTTTGCGATTACAAAAATGCAGGTACAGTAGAATTTTTGGTTGATGCCGACAGAAACTTTTATTTTTGCGAAATGAATACAAGGATACAAGTAGAACACCCTGTTACCGAAGAAATAATCGGTATTGACCTTATAAAAGAGCAAATTAATATTGCGTGCGGTCAAAAACTTAGTATTAAACAAAAGGATATAAAAATTAACGGCTGGGCAATGGAATGCAGAATATACGCTGAAGATCCGGCCAATAATTTTGCGCCTTGCGGCGGAACGATTGAACAGATGCATCAACCGGGCGGTATCGGTATTAGGGTTGACAGCGGAGTATATCAGGGCTATACAATTCCACCTTTTTATGATAATATGATTGCCAAGCTTATTGTAACCGCAGACACAAGAGAAAATTGCATAATGCGAATGAAACGCACAATTTCCGAATACCTTTTTTATGGAATAACCACTAATATTGATTTTCATATACAAGTATTAAACGATGCAAATTTTATTAACGGCAATTACGGAACGGATTATTGCAATGATATCTGTTGAAAGGCTATGGGGCTATAAAATATGCTAAAAACCATGTTTAATAAGACGAGGTATGCAACTATACCGGTTGTAACCTCACCGACACAAGAGAAAATAGCAAAAGATGAAGGCACTGCACGACTAAACGCAGATGAGCGTCTTTCGCTTATTTGCGATGAAAACAGCTTTCAGCTTATGTTTGATAATATTAAAACAAAAAACCCATTAGAGTTTGAGGGATACGAAGAAAAAATTGATACACTACAACAAAAGACGGGCGATTCCGAAGCAATAACTACAGGAATATGTACCATTGACGGTATTGTTACATGTATAGGCGTTATGAACAGCGAATTTCTCATGGGTTCGATGGGCAGTGTTGTAGGAGAACGCCTTACAAGGCTTTTTGAATACGCTACTGAAAACAAATTTAGCATTATTGTATTTTGCGCTTCGGGCGGTGCGCGTATGCACGAAGGGATTTTTTCTCTTATGCAAATGGCAAAAGTAAGCGCTGCGGTGCAACATCACTCCGAACATGGGTTACTCTATGTAAGTGTGCTGACAGACCCTACAACCGGCGGTGTTACTGCAAGCTTTGCAATGCTTGGTGACGTGATAATTGCAGAACCGAATGCGCTTATCGGTTTTGCCGGCAGACGCGTTATCCAATCAACTATAAGCCAACAACTACCTGAGGACTTTCAAAGTGCAGAATTTCTGCTAAAAAACGGTTTTATTGATATTATCTGTAAAAGGGCACATTTGAAAAACACTTTGGCAAAAATATTGAAACTTCATTCGGGGGGTATCATGTGAAAAGTGCATATGAAAAAATGATGATTGCAAAAAATACTTCCCGCCCGAATTTTTATGCTTTTGTAAATGCAATTTTTGGCGAGTTTATCGAGCTGCACGGAGACAGATTATACGGAGATGATAACGCCGTTGCAGGCGGTTTAGCTACTATTGAAAATATCCCGGTTACAGTCATAGGTACTGTTAAAGGCAACACCACTAATGAAAATATACAACATAATTTCGGCATGCCAAATCCGGAAGGATACCGTAAGGCATTGCGACTTATGAAACAAGCAGAAAAATTTAAGCGACCGATAATATGCTTGATTGATACTCCTGGAGCATACCCGGGCGTAGACGCCGAAAAAAGAGGCCAAGCAGAGGCAATTGCAAAGAACCTTTATGAGATGATGTCTTTTAAAACCCCGACCATCAGTATAATAACAGGTGAGGGCGGCAGCGGCGGTGCACTTGCACTTGCCGTTTCAAATAAAGTCTATATGCTTGAAAATGCAGTGTATTCGGTTATAACGGCAAATGGTTTTTCGTCTATTTTATGGAAGGATGCCAAAAAAGAAAAACAAGCGGCAGAACTAATGAAAATGACTGCGCAGGATTTGCACAAATTTGGTATTATTGATAAAATCATTCCTGAGCATAGCCTTGGCGCTCATTTAGATCCGGAGCTTTCTTTTGATGCTTTGAAAACCGAACTCATACTGGATATAAAGTCTTTATTGCAGCTATCGCCTCAAGAGATATATAATCAAAAGTATAATAGATTCCGAAATTTCGGAATTTTTGATGAGTGAAAAATAAAAACACTTGACACTTTTGTTTTTGCTGATAAAATATAATATGCAGTATAATACTATTTATAGGCGGCATTGCCACAAGTAAAAATGAAAGGTTCGTTTTACATGACAAACATAAAAACATTAGTAGTCAAGGTAGGGACTTCATCGTTGACACATAAAACAGGGTTTATGAATTTTAAAAGAATAGAACGACTCGCACGTACGCTTTGTGATATAAAAAACAGCGGTGTTAGGGTAATCTTTGTTTCTAGCGCTGCCATCAGCGTGGGCATGGGCAAACTCGGGCTGACAAAACGCCCCGAAACAACCAAAGAAAAGCAAGCAGTCGCATCAGTAGGTCAAGTGGAGCTTATGGACATTTACAGCAATCTTTTCAGTCAATATGGTGTTACCGTTGCGCAACTTCTACTGACAAAAGATGTGCTCGACGGCGCTGAACGTCAAAAAAACGCTCTTGCCACAATAAACACTTTATTTTCGTTGGGCGCTGTTCCCATAATCAATGAAAACGATACCATATCTACATATGAAATTGAATTTGGGGATAACGACGTGCTTTCAGCACATGTAGCAAAATTAGTTGGCGCGGATTTGCTTGTAATTCTGACCGATACCGAGGGGTTATACGATAGTGACCCAAAAAGGAATGCAAATGCAAAACTAATCAGTAAAGTTGAAGGAATAACAGACAAAATCCGCTCACTTGCAGAAGGCACAAAATCAGAGCAAGGCACCGGCGGTATGAGCACAAAGATCCAAGCTGCGCAATTAGCTACCGAAGCCGGTATTGATACCGTAATTTCAAGCGGTGAAAACCCGGACGTTTTGTACGATATAATTCAAGGAAAACCGCGGGGTACATTTTTCTCCGCAAACAGTGGGAGTGTCGATTAATTGAACAATTATCTAATTGAAAAAGGGAAACGCGCCAAAGAAGCGGCTGCTAAATTATCTCTGCTGCAGTCAGACATAAAAAACAAGGCTCTGTGTGCCATCGCCGATAATCTTGTGGGAAATGCGGCTTATATTGTTGATGAAAATAAAAAGGATTTGGATAGAGCCGTTGAAAATAACATTCCAACTGCAATGTTAGACAGACTGTTGCTTAATACACAAAGGATAGAACAAATGGCTGAGGGCATTCGACATATAGCCGCACTGCCTGACCCTGTGGGTGAAGTGGCAGAGATGGTCAAACGTCCAAATGGTTTGTTAATAGGTAAAACAAGAGTTCCGCTCGGTGTAATAGGGATAATATACGAATCACGCCCCAATGTTACAGCTGATGCCGCCGCACTCTGTATTAAAGCCGGCAATGCAGTTATTTTACGGGGCGGCAGTGAAGCAATAAACTCAAATATCGCCATTGTTAATGTCATGTGTCAAGCAGGTGAGAATGCAGGCCTGCCTGTAGGAACAATAGGATTAATAGATGATACAAGCCGCGAGACTGTGTCGAAGTTTATGAAACTGAATGATTATATTGATGTGCTTATTCCACGCGGCGGGGCGGGGTTAATAAAAGCGGTTATTGAAAATGCAACAATACCCGTTATTGAGACGGGCACAGGTAATTGCCATGTTTACACAGAGCAGAGTGCAGATTTACAAATGGCAAAAAACATTACGGTAAACGCAAAGGTAAGCCGTCCATCTGTATGCAATGCTGCCGAAACACTGTTAGTGGACAGGGCTGTTGCAAAGGAATTTTTGCCGGATGTGTTGACGGAGCTTATCAGCAAAGGTGTAGAAATCAGAGGTTGCCCCGAAACACTCGAAATATTTCCAAGTGCAAAGTCTGCTACTGATGATGATAGGGCAACAGAATACAACGATTATATACTGGCCGTTAAGGTTGTAGATAATATTGACCACGCTATTGCCCATATTGCCAAATACGGGACAAAGCACAGTGAAGCAATAATTACGACAAATTATAATATGTCGCAAAAGTTCTTAGCTGAGGTTGATGCAGCAGCAGTATATGTCAACGCATCGACACGTTTTACCGACGGTTTTGAGTTTGGGTTCGGTGCTGAAATCGGTATCAGCACACAAAAGCTTCATGCGCGCGGACCCATGGGTCTAAAAGAGCTTACCACAATAAAATATATAATTTACGGTAACGGTCAGATCCGGTAACCTATTTCTATTGCCTTAATATTTGTATCAATTAAAGAGCTTTTAGACGGTGGAACACTTTTCTCCAACGCAGCTCTAACTTGTTCAATTGTTGCAATCTTTGTTATTTCAATAAGTTTTCCAAGCATTATCATATTCGCAAGCCTTGGAATGCCCTCATCGTTTGCAGTCTGCGTTGCGGGTATATAATATGCGTTTATATCC
>JAAZFB010000247.1 GCA_012511915.1 Clostridiaceae bacterium | reverse complement strand
TACTAAATTTATATGCTATTATTTAAACAAATATATTTATTTAAGGAGTTGCTTATGGATTTTTTTAATGAACATATAGTTTTGCGCAAAAAAGATGGAAAGGATTACATAAAAATATTCGGGATGGTTGTTGCTGCATTGCTGCTATTTTTTGTATTGCTGACTTTTTCAGGTTATTTGGCAAGCTTTTTCTTGTTGTTTGTAGCCGGAATTATTTACTTGCTTTATTTTGGCATATCTTCGCTTAATATAGAATATGAGTACATTGTTACAAATGGGGATATTGATATAGACAAAATTGTAGCAAAGAGAAAAAGAACCCGTATTGTTTCGCTAAATGCTCGTGACTTTGAATACTTTGCGCCAATGACAGAAAACCATGCAAACACATATAACAATCAAAGCATTACCAAGAGGCTCGACGTTTCAAGTAACACTAAAAATAGCCGACTTTATTTTGGAATATATCGTAAAAGCAACGAGAAAACCTGCCTAATCTTTGAACCTACCGATAAAATGCTTGAATGTTTTTCACGTTACGTTCCGAAAAATGCTTATTATACGACATGATATTAGGCAACGGAATAGATATTATCGAAATCAAGCGGCTTGAGACGGCGTTAAAAAGACGCCCTCTACTTTTGTTGCGGATTTTCTCTGAAAAAGAACGTGAATACTTTAAACAAAGGTTATATAACCCCTCCACAATAGCAGGTTGTTTTGCGGCAAAAGAGGCGACTGTAAAAGCAATGGGCTGCGGTTTTGTAAAGGATGTGCGCATAAATTACGACGAAAGCGGAAAGCCCCTTATTACAGTTAAGGGAAAAGAACATATTCGCTTTTTTGCATCCATTTCCCACAGTAAGGAATATGCCGCTGCGAGCGTAATTGCGACAAGGAGGTAAGTTTAGTGATGAAAATTGCCACTATAGAGCAAATGAAAGCAATTGACAAATCTACAATCAACCATTTCGGCGTTGCAAGTTTGGCACTTATGGAAAATGCCGGCAGGGCATTGGCGGAATATGCCGCCACACAGACGGGTAGTAGGTTTGTCATCATATGCGGTAAAGGCAATAACGGCGGTGATGGCAGCGTAGCGGCACGCCATTTGCATAACTATGGCGGGGATGTAACTCTTATGCTATTGGCAAAGCCGACAGAGCTCTCGGGTGATGCACTTATTAATTTCAAAGCAGCAGAAAAAAACGGTGTTAAGATAATAATCGGGCTCGACAACAACATTATAAACGGTTGTGACATTATAATAGATGCATTGCTGGGCATTGGCGCAAAAGGTGCACCTTTAGGCAATGTAAAAAACGCTATAGAAGCAATTAACAATGCAGACAAAATCGTTGTTTCCGCAGATGTCCCAAGTGGGATAAATGCAAATACCGGTGCTGTAGAAGGCGTATGTGTAAGGGCGAGCGCCACGGTAACATTCGGTCTCGGCAAGCCCGGGCTTTTTTTATACCCAGGCACAGAGTATGCAGGGGAAATAATAGTTCAAGATATCTCACTTGCAAAGCGTGCAATAGAAAACGAAAATATAACTACATTTGTAACAAAACATGCAATAATCCCCAAAAGAATAGAAAACTCCCATAAAGGCACTTACGGGAAAGTGTTGGCTGTGTGCGGTTGTAAAAACTATACCGGTGCTGCATATTTATCCGCCCTTGCCGCTTTAAAAGCCGGCTGCGGGGTCGTAACACTCGGTATCCCAAATTGTATTTACGGTGTCTTGGCGCAAAAATTAACAGAGGTTGTTTTTTTGCCGCTTGAAGATGAAAACGGAACAATTTCACAAAGCTGTATCCCCGATTTGCAAAGGGCAATCCACAGGCACGATGTAATAATATGCGGTTGCGGTTTAGGCAGTTCAAGCGGAGTAAAAAAAGCTATCACTCATATAATAAAAACCTCTAAAGTGCCGGTGGTGCTTGATGCAGATGGTATTAACGCAATTGCGGACGATATAAATGTTTTAAAAGAAAAAAAGTGTGAATTGGTCGTTACACCGCACTTGGGTGAGATGTCCCGTTTAACCGGTTTTGATATAAGTTCAATTCAAAACAATGCCGTAACAGTTGCAAAAGATTTTGCCCGTGAATATAATGTAATAGTCGCACAAAAAGGCGCAAACAGCATTGTTGTTTTGCCCAACGGTGAGCTTTATATTAATACAAACGGCAACAGTGGCATGGCAACCGCAGGCAGCGGTGATGTATTAACCGGTATTATTGGCGCATTCTCCGCACAAGGTCTCCCATTGAGCCAAGCGGTGATAAGCGGGGTATTTATTCACGGAATGTGCGGTGACTTTGCCGCCAAACAGATTGGAAAATACGGCATGCTTGCAAGTGATATATTAAAAAGCATTCCACATATACTAAAAGAAATGAGCAATACTAATGAAAAATAGCAACAGAACATGGTGTGAGGTTTCAATCGATGCAATAGAGAGTAACATTAATCTGTTTAAAAGCATTTGTAATTCAAAAATAATGGCGATGGTAAAAGCGGATGCTTACGGTGCGGGCGCAATAGAGGTTTCAAAAGCAATTGCGGATAAAGGGGTAGCTATGTTTGGTGTTGCTTTGGCAGAAGAGGCGTTACAGCTTAGAAGCAATAACATCAAAGCACCTATTTTAACATTAGGTTACGTGCCGGAGTCCCTTATAAAACCGCTTGTTGAACATGATGTAACTATTTCAGTATTTGATACCCGCACTGCGACAATTATTTCAAAAATAGCATCTGAACTTAACAAAACAGCAAAAATCCACATTAAAATAGATACAGGTATGCACAGGTTGGGGTTTAGTTGTGATAACGCAAGCACAGTTAAAGAGATACACAGTATCACCTGCTTTGACAATATACAAATAGAGGGACTTTTTACCCACTTTGCCTGTGCAGACAAACAAAACGACGGGTATACAAAGATGCAGTTTAATAAATTTATGTATATCGCAAACCTATTAGAAAACGAAGGTATAACAATACCCATAAAGCATACATGCAACAGTGCGGCTGCTTTGCGTTTTCCCGAGATGCACCTTGACATGATAAGACTTGGCATTTCTCTGTACGGCTTTTTCCCTTCAGAGATAGAATACAACTTGGCGCTTAATCCGGCAATTCAATTAAAAACAAAAATTACGCATATAAACAAGTTGCAACCCGGCGAAAAAATCAGCTACGGCGGAACCTTTCAAACGACAAGAGAAAGCATATTGGCAACAATACCTGTCGGCTATGCAGACGGTTACTCGCGGGGGCTCTCAAACAAGGCGCAGGTATTGGTAAACGGCAAATTTGCACCGATAATCGGCACAATATGTATGGACCAATGTATTATTGATGTAACTGATGTCAATAATATAAATGTTGAAGATGAGGTCGTATTATTTGGTACTCAAAACGGATTATCAATTTCAGTTGAGGAATTGGCAAAAATCAACGGCGTAATTAACTATGAAGTTATAAGTAGAATAGGCAAACGAGTCCCCCGACATTATTACCAAAACGGCAATATTACATCAATCCACGATTTATTATTTAACCCTGCCTAATATTAACATTGACAGTATTACATAAAGGGTATATAATAAAGTATATCGAAGCCGTATATATAAAAATATAGATAATAACAACTGGAATGGGGGACTGGTCAAGGTGGCAGAGTCAAAAAGAATCTTGGTATCATTGCCAAACACTCTGCTTGATGAGGTTGATGTCTTTGTTAACCAAGCCGGCATAAGCAGAAGTGCTCTTATCCGTGAGGCAATGCAGGAATATATATCTCATCGCAAAAGAAAAGAAAAAGAAGAATTGTTAAAACAGGGGTATATGCTCATGGGTGAAATTAACCTTAAATGGGCTGAGATGTGTTTTGAAGCAGATAATTTGATGCAACTTGAATATGAGGAAAAACTTTCGGAGTGTGAATAGTGTGATAGTAAAAAGGGGAGATATTTTTTATGCCGACTTAAGCCCTGTGATAGGTTCAGAACAGGGCGGGGTAAGGCCTGTGCTTATTGTGCAAAATGATATAGGAAACAAATACAGCCCAACGGTAATTGCCGCAGCGATAACATCGCAAATCAATAAGGCGAAAATGCCTACGCACATTGAAATTGATGCAGCATTATATGGGCTGGCAAAGGATTCTGTGATACTTATGGAACAAATACGAACAATCGATAAAAAACGCCTGAAAGAAAAGATCGGGCACCTTGACAATGAATTAATAACGAAAGTTGACGAAGCACTTGCTATAAGTTTTGGCATTGAAGATTAATAATGTTTAACTGCTATAATCGAGATAAGGAAAGGGCGGCGGTCTTATGAAAAAAAGAATGATTTTTTTAATTGTTGTCGTACTTATCGCTATCAGTACACAATATATTTTAGCGACGCCGGGTGATGAGAACGACCCTATCATCACGCTTAGCTATATAAAACAAGTCCTTATTCCATCCATAACAGACCAAATAGAGAAATCAACTGCCCCTAAGTTTGAAGTCGTAGATGTAGCGGCAGGTAAAAATGTCATATGCGAGGCAGGGACCGAGTTTATTTTAAGAAAGGGCTCGGCTAATATTATTGCTACACAAAAAGGCGGTATAGCCAATGTAACATCAGGTGTGGATTTACAACATGGTGTACCTATTCCTCCCAACTCATTGCTTATTGTACCTCTTTCTGACGGACGCGGATTAACAGCCTTAGATGATATAATACTTATGATAAAAGGAAAATACACTATTCAAGAAGTTGACATGTAATACTATTTTCCTTGTAATACTATTCCCATTTTAAAATGTTGACACATTCGTGTCAACAACGCCGTTGGCGTAAGGAAAATAGTATTGAATTGTTCCTAAATTAAACCAATAATTTAATTTAGGAGAAGTATAACGGCCGCTGATTGCGGCCGCTATTGACAAAAAAAAGACGGTCAAAGACCGCCTTTTTTCTTGCCGGATGTATTATCTTAAATCTTTAAAACCTTGTATAATTTCACATAAGCCTTCTTCAATTTCTTTTATCGCACACTTAATCTTTTTTTCTCCGCAGCTTGCATTGTTACATTGAACATCATCCAACCCGGATACTAACTTGTCAATTGCGTGTTCAATTTTACATATCCCGCAGTTAATTTTCTTAAGTGCGCACTCATTACACCGCCTTGGAATGCTATCTGCGCCATTTATAATATTGCGTAGCCCCTGTTGTATTTTAATAAGCCCTTTTCTGACCAGATCTTCTCCGCATCCCAATCTGCAGCAGGCTATTGCATCCAACCCTCTACGGCATAAGCAAATGCCTTCTTGAATTTGGCGAATTCCAATTTCAATTTGTTGTTTGCCTTGACTTTGACAATTACCATATCTTTTATTCATTGCACCCATAGCCTTTCATATATTTTATGATTGCTTATACTGATTCTCATTAATATAATACCTTATATTAAACTCAATATATTATATGAAAGACTTGTCGAAAATGTGTTTACCTTGCAGGAAAATACACAAAATTGTGCTATCTCACCGCACTTAAAAAATATTCTACAGAGTCCGCCAGCGCTAGCCAGGAAGCCTCAATGATGTCAGCCGAAACACCAACTGTACGCCAACTTTTTTTGCCGTTTGTAGAGGTTATAAGAACCCGCACCTTTGATGCCGTACCGTCTTTTGAACCAAGCACCCGAACTTTATAATCGGAAAGGGACATCTTTTTTATCTCCGGATAAAATACCCCCAGAGCCCGTCTTATAGCAATATCCAGAGCATTAACCGGCCCTTCCCCCTCTGCTGCCGTCATTTCATCTTCCCCATCAACGCGGATTTTAACAGATGCAACACAACTTATCTTGTCTTCTGTCGGTTCATGTATAACAACATTGAACTTACCAAGTTCAAAATGCGGCCGGAATTTACCAAGCTGTTTTGAAATTAATACTTCCAACGAGGCCTCGGCGCCCTCAAATTCATAACCTCCATGCTCCAATTCCTTTAGCTTGCTAAGTACTTTCTTTGTCTTTTCGCTGTTTCTGTCAATATGAGGATCAACAGCTTGCAGGGCAAGCATTATCGCCGACCTTCCCGCAACCTCACTCATAAGCACTCGCCGTGAATTCCCAACCATTTCCGGCGGTATATGTTCATAAGATGTAGGCTGTTTTATAACCGCATCACTATGCATTCCGCCTTTATGGGCAAAAGCGGATGCGCCAACATACGGTGTGCGTGGGTCTAAGCCGATATTCGCCGCTTCAGCAATTGATAGTGCGGTATTTGTTAAAAGCTCTATGTTCTCCTGCGGTACACATGAATAACCAAGCTTAATTTGTAAGTTTGGGATAAGCGTTCAAAGGTCCATATTACCACATCTTTCACCAAACCCTCCACACGTACCCTGCACATGAGTAGCCCCACTCCTGACTGCGCTTATGGCATTAGCAACCGCCAGCCCAATATCGTTGTGGGTATGAATACCTATTTCCAAGTCACCAAAAAGCTCAACTACTCTTTTAACTGTTTCCTCAGTTTCAAAAGGAAATGTTGCGCCATTTGTATCACAAAGCACAAGCGCGACAGCCCCTGCATTCTTTGCAACTTCCAATGTTTTCAGTGCATATTCGGGGTTAGCTTTATATCCGTCAAAATAATGCTCTGCATCAAAGAACACCTTTTTACCCTTTTTAGTCAGGTAATTTATCGTGCTTTGGATAATATCAAGGTTTTGTTCTAATGTGGCATTTAATATTTCGGTAACATGAATGTCCCACGACTTGCCAAAAACGCTGACATATTCGGTCCCGGCTTGCAAAACGGCATTTAACGACATATCTTTTGACGGGTCGCCGCCAACTTTGTGTGTACTCGTAAAGGCAACAAGTTTGGATGTTTTTAATTCAAGCTGTTTTGCCCGTTCAAAAAACTCGCAATCTTTCGGATTGGAAGCAGGATTGCCGCCCTCAATATAGTCAACCCCAAAATTATCGAGATATTGAACTACCGCTAATTTATCTTCTGCGGAAAAAGATATGCCTTCAGCTTGCGCACCATCGCGTAACGTGCTGTCAAAAATCTTAATTTTCTGCATATTCAGTTTCCCCTCCTAAACAATTTTGTTAATCGCGCTTAGATAAGCCAGAATTGACGATTCGATAATATCCGTGCTTATGCCCCTGCCGATATACGTTTTTCCGTTATATTCTACTCTGACATTAACTTCACCAAGGGCATCATGTCCGCCTGTAACCGCCCGTATAGTGTAATCTGTAAGCTTAATGTCATATCCGCAAATATCCGAAATAGCTTGAAAAGATGCGTTAATCGGCCTATCGCCCGTTACAGCTTTTGTTAGTATTTCATCATTAACCTTCAGCTGATCGGTGGAAGTGTTAATCATTCTGTTACCGCTTGAGATTTGGAAAGAAACAAGCTCAATTTTTTTAGAAGTTTTATCGTAAGTATCACCAACCAATGCAAGTATGTCTTCGTCTTGCACCTCTTTTTTCCTGTCTGCTAAGTCTTTGAATTTTCCGAATGCCGCATTTATTTTATCATTTGTTTCAAGCGTTACGCCCAGCTCCTCAAGTCTTTGAACAAAAGCATGCTTCCCGCTTAGCTTGCCAAGCACCATTTTATTAGAAGTTAATCCCACAGACTCCGGTGTCATAATTTCATAAGTAGATCGCTCTTGCATAACACCATGTTGGTGTATCCCGCTCTCATGTGCAAAGGCATTTACCCCTACAATCGGTTTATGCGGCTGAACATATATACCCGTCATGCTGCTGACTAACTTACTTGTCCTGATTATTTTTGTTGAATCAATATTATGTATAAAATCATAATAGTCCTTTCGGGTGTGAAACAACATAACAAGCTCTTCTATCGCCGCATTCCCGCCTCGCTCGCCTATTCCGTTAACACAACCCTCTATTTGTGTCGCACCGGCTACGGCGGCAGCCGCAGAATTTGCCACTGCAAGCCCTAAATCGTTATGGCAATGCACAGAAACATCCACTTTTTCAATACCCGAAACATTGTTCATTATACCTTTGATAAATGCCGTATATTCCGCCGGATTAGTATAACCCACCGTGTCGGGAATATTTAAGCAAGTTGCACCCGCTTTAATTACGCCCTCCAAAACCTTATACAAAAATTCCGGACGAGTTCGTGTTGCATCTTCCGGTGAAAATTGAACATCATCAACATATTTTTTCGCATAAGACACTGCTTTAGCAGAGTTTTCCAACACCTGGTCTTCCGTCATTTTCAGCTTATACTTCATGTGAATATCACTTGTGGCAAGAAAGGTATGTATTCGTGGCCTAACTGCACTTTGAACAGCCTCCCATGCCCTGTCTATATCTTTTTCCAATGCCCTTGACAATGATACAACAGAGGTATTATGCAATGCTTTTGATATACTCTTAATTGCCTCAAAATCACCCTCAGAGGCTATTGCAAAACCTGCCTCGATGTAGTCAACGCCCAAGCG
>JAAZFB010000246.1 GCA_012511915.1 Clostridiaceae bacterium | reverse complement strand
TTATCTAATAGCATACTTTGGTAATCAGAAAATTGAATACCCAATCAACCCGTTTACCTTACTAAAAGATGAGGGCGTACTTTTTATGCTCTCAAATTTTCATAAACTTGAGGGGGTTTATGTTCCTGCTACCTCTGCGAATGACATTCCGATTATCGGAATCAATGCCAATCGTCCCATTACTCGACAACGTTTTACAGCTGCTCATGAACTATGCCTCCATTTTCGTGATGCCGGCAAGCAGATATCATGCCCAATATTTGGGAAAAAGACCGCAATTGAATATTTTGCTGATGGCTTTGCTGCTGCTATACTCATGCCAATTGATGAACTTCGAGCTCAGGTCAAAAAACGCAAAAACATACGTGGCAATGTAAGCTTTGATGATGTCCTTAAAATTGCAGATTATTTTGGTGTCAGCTTTGAGTCTTGCCTTTTTAGACTTGCTTATAGAATTCATGCTATCGATGGAGATACAGAATCAGCATCCCTCAAGAAAAGAATAGCGAAATATGCTCCGGATAAGGTTCGCAAGTCCCGACATATGACATATGCCAATCTTTATGCTGGGTTAATTGATAATTATCGGGAACAACTTGCCTTTTCTCCGACGGACCACGCTAGATACCTTTTCCAAAATGGATATATTTATAATGACAGCCGCATGGAAGGTTTGGATGTTACTGTGGAGCAGGCCTCAGAAATCGTAACTGATCTCCGTCTCAATATGCAGAACAGTTGCTATTGCAATGATGGAAACGAAGCCTATTTATCCATTGCCGGACATTGCGCTATGTATCAAGATGTCTTCGCTGAACCTATTAAGGAGTCAATAAGCATTTATGATATGTTGATCCTGAACAAGAAACTATTTTCCTATTATCCATATCCCGAGTTTGGCGGCTCCATAAGGCAGAACAACACATTGGTTCTTGGTGCCAAATTCGAAACGGTAGACTACAATGATATTTTTAATGAACTTGCCAAGGTGGATAATGACATCAAATATTTTTCTGAAAAGAGCAGTGAAATGCCAACAAGTGAATTTGTAAAACACGTTGCAAGAATTCATCACCGAATTACTGTCATACATCCTTTCCCAGAAGGAAACGGCCGTACATCAAGGGCGTTTATGAATGTTCAGTTTGTCAGAGCAGGTTTGCCACCCATATACATAGAAGTCGAAGATAAGCCTGCCTATATAGATGCTCTTTCTTTAGTAGATAAAACAAACACCTACGATGAACTATATGAAATCATTTTCAGGATGATAATCAAATCACATGTTGCTCTTAATTGTCTATAAAACTAAGTGAACACGAAAAGACACTGAAAGACACCTGCCGCTTATGATAGTATTATAATCAGGAAATCAGAATCCAAGGGAGCCTTGTGGGAGCAATCTCGCGGGGCTTTTCTTATACCCCGAAAGTGAGGTGAACCCATGCCATATAAACCAAAACGTCCCTGCGCCTTCCCCGGCTGTGGTCGGCTCGCCGAGCGTGAGCAATACTGTGCCGAGCATCAAAAGGTCGTGGACAAACAATACAACCAGTACAAGCGCGACCCAAAGTCAAACAAACGCTACGGCAGAAGCTGGAAGCGCATCCGCGATGGCTACATCAAATTGCGTCCCCTTTGCGAGGAGTGCGAGAAGCAAGGCAAGCTGACCCCAGCCGAAGAAGTCCACCACATCCTTCCGCTCTCCAAGGGCGGCGGCAATGAAACAAGTAACCTCATGGCTCTATGTAAGTCGTGTCACTCACGAATTACTGCTGAGAGCGGTGACCGGTGGGGGCGGTCAAATCTCCAGAACTTTTTTAAGCGGACAGCGGCGTGGGGCTTCGTGTTAAAAAACGCGGTTTCAAACGAGGGAATAGCCCCAACCCGGCAAAGTGAGGTGAACATATGGCAAAGGACGGTACTAATCGAGGTGGCGCTCGTGTCGGTGC
>JAAZFB010000245.1 GCA_012511915.1 Clostridiaceae bacterium | reverse complement strand
CCGGGCTTCAATCTTTCGGCAAAGTTTGTTATCCATACAGCAGGTCCGGTTTATCAGCATTGGAACAAGGAACATAACGAGCGGCACCTTTATGCTGCATATACAAACTCGCTGAAAAGAGCCGTTGAAAACAATTGTGAAACCATAGCTTTTCCTTTGATTTCAAGCGGTATCTATGGCTACCCTAAAGATGAGGCTCTGCAAGTAGCGACCTTGGCTATTCAGAATTTTCTTACAGACCATGACATTGATGTGAAACTGGTGGTGTTTGATAAATCAGCATTTACTGTCAGCCGTGAACTGCTCGGAGCAGTTGAAAGCTTCATTGATGAGCATTATATTGGGACTCGTGAAATTATGCGCAGGCAACTGCTTGATGTAGAGCGAGATGCCTTATCCGAAGCTGATGAGGCTATCCGTAAATATAGCAAGCCTATTTCTGAAGAGCTGCTCGCCCCATTCGTCCGTGCGCCGGGACCATGGGATGATTTGGTCGGCAATCTTGATGAGCCTTTCTCCCTGATGCTCCTGCGTCTGATTGATGCCAAGGAAATGTCGGAGGTGGAAGTTTATAAACGTGCCAACCTCGACCGCAAATTATTCTCCAAAATTAGGAGCAATAAAGGCTATATGCCAAGTAAGCGTACTGCCATTGCCCTCGCTGTAGCACTGGAATTATCGCTGGACGAAACCGACCACCTTTTGGAGCGTGCGGGATATGCGCTTTCCCACGCTGTAAAGTTCGATGTTATCGTGGAGTATTTTATTGCAAACGGCAAATATGACATTTTTGAGATAAATGAGGTGCTGTTCGAGTATGACCAGCCGCTGTTGGGAGGTTGAGTTGATGGATTATGTACATGAGATAGACATTTTAAGACAGGAAGTTGCATTTGCAATTGGAAAGCCAATTGCAAGGGATACATATGAAATCGTTGCTAGAGGTTTGCCGCACCTCCCGCCTACCGACTACCCTCTGGAAAGATGGCAATATATATGTTTGGGCTGGGTGACGAATTTCTGAAAATTGGAACAGCAAATCAACGGAGCAATGCGAGCTTCTTTAGCCAACATTATGGCTTAAACGCACCATCAACTCTTGCAAAATACCTTCTTTCGGATAGTGGAATGAGTGACTCAAACATTGAGCCTGCGAATATAAAAGATTGGATTAAAAGTAACTGCCGCCGAATTGATATAATTATTAATGCAGACTTAGGGGTTTTCACTCTGGAGTTGATTGAGGGAGTAATGCACTATAAATATGAACCTAAATTGGAGGGGTTTGCCTCTCCGAGGTGATTTGTCGCTTTTCAAGCGACCCTCCTTCCTATAGAAATTGTTATCCTTAAGTGACAATAAAACTTAGGGAGGGCATGACGATGAAAAAAGGATTAACAGAACTGGTATTTATACTCGACAAAAGCGGCTCGATGGGCGGTTTGGAAGCTGACACCATTGGTGGATACAACTCTATGCTTGCCAAGCAACAAGACGTTGAGGGCGAATGCCGCATTACAACGGTATTGTTCGACAATAACTACGAATTGCTTCACGACCGTATCGACCTTAAGGCGGTCAGTGCCATTACGGAGAAAGAATATCAAGTCGGCGGCTCGACGGCACTTCTTGATGCAATCGGGAGAACAATCCACTAGATTGGCAACGCCCAGCAGCATACTGCTGATGACTATCGTGCCGTAAAGGTGATGTTTGT
>JAAZFB010000244.1 GCA_012511915.1 Clostridiaceae bacterium | reverse complement strand
GTCACCCGCAAATTGCGCTCCGACGGCGATGAGCGCGGTATTCTTGTGTATGGTTATAAGTTCCGCCCGGTGATGGCAGGATAACCCTTCAGAAAGTAACGAACCTGAGCGCCTTCTAAAAAGAGGGCGCTTTTTGATTCAATCACATAAGTACTGCGATATTCCAGATTATAATGGTTGTCAAGTCTAATTTTGCTGTAAAATTAATTTATATTATTTTAAATGATGTGCAAGCTGTAATATATTAAAAGTAATCAATATCATACAAAAAATGAACATGACAATTGATACTAATTTTAATTTTTACTCCGATTCAAAAGACGGTGATCCTGATAGTGCCAGCCCTACGCTCCGCAAATATCATAAGATATTATGGAGTAAGCCATTGCCAAATGGAAAACTCCTGAAGTTACGGGATGATAAGCATGGCGCCTATTTATATCACGAGTCTGAACTTGGAGAATTTTATTTAGGCAGTGATGCTATTACACATTCGTATAAACATCATCAACGGAAAAAGTGGATCACAGAACAAATTCCAACTGAAGTAAATAAGCTCTTTGATAAAGGATCTACCATTGGGGCTTATATTATCTTTCCTAACAACAAAATTGGCGGAATGCAAACAATCAATCAAGCTCGCGGTGTTAACAGCCTCATTGATGACAGGTTTGATCTAACATTAGAATGCATCCGCCTCTTTTACGCTGGCGAAATAAGCACTCTTTACGACACCTTATTGCGGTATGAAAATTTTTTCGATTTATTCGATGACTTTAAGGGATATATAAAATTTTTCTTCTTGGATGATCTGATAAATGAGAGCAATAAGATAAATTTTTATTTACCTTTTGATGGTTTCAAAACTCGCCCATCATTTTCCGATGTCAACCAATATCTTTTATATAAAAAAAGGGTTGTTAGCTTCATTAACTCAAGAAACAAACGAATTGAAAACTTTCTTAAATAAGTAAACAAAATAAGTCTATTCTCGGCTTATAACAATCACATTAACTCGGCCAGGCAAATCTATTAGGCTCCATTACAACCTGTTGTACTTAGCGATAAATCAACACTTTTCTTTTCCTCCCCAGCAAGCCGAATCAAATGATGTTTTTTGTAAAAACATCGCATGATACTGGTAAAACAATCCTATAGTAATAATGAATATGAGCATGCTCCCTTTGTAAGACGTTTTTAGAAGCAACAGAACTTTCGAATGATTTTCAGTATAAAGTTCTATCTTTAATCCCCCACTTAAATAATTATTTCGAATACCTTTTAGCAATCCCAATTAGGAGAAAGAATCCATTAATTAACCACGTTGAGGGTTGTAAACCCCGAAATTTTTACATTACCATTGGATTCTCAATAATGATAACGGGCTTGTAAAAAATCGATCCGGTCCTCTCTTACCAGATAGACGATGCGATGCTCCCGGGTCAGTCGCCGTGACCATGCGCCGGGAGACAGGTATTTCAGAGGTTCAGGTTTGCCAATCCCGGCAAATGGATCTCGCAGTATGGCTTCAATTAAAGCAAAAGAACGGATCGCCAGATTCCGATTCGTTTCAACCCAGTAACGAAGATCTTCAATACATTCATCCTGAAAAACAGCTATATTTTCTTTTCTATTCAAAGCCAACTTATTTTTGTAAAGATCCGAGGGGTAAGGGTTGAGCCTCGTTTTTTAAAGCCCGTCCAAGCGCCGAAAGCAGGCGTTCAGCATTAACCGGAGATCGCAGCAGGTAAGCTGTCTCTACCAAACTGAGCAATTCCAAGGCGAAGATCATAGCCACTTCCTCTTCTCCTCGCCGCTGGATAATAACGACTTCGCGGTCATGCGTTACCTTATCCATTAATACTGCCAATCCAGCACGGGCTTGCGTATAATTGGTGTAAATTGTCATTTTGATCTCCATTCTGGACAGAAATACTGTACAGAATTTCGCATTCCCTGTCAATAGTTTTAGAGTATTAATTAACACGGAAACCAGAAAGTGGTGAATAGCGCATCGAAAAACATCTACCTCGATATGGTTTACGCTTCAGGGATTCACCTTGAGGGTTGGCAAGAATTCAAACCCAAGCAGGATTAAGGAGTTAATTATGAGTACAGAGCCTGAATCATCAGAAACACCCCAAAAAAGCGCAGCGGATAAAAAGGTTTCCCGGGGTTTCAGCGATTTAGAAAAAGCGGCGATGAAGGAACGGGCGAGGGAGCTGAAAGCCGCAAAAACGAAAGCTGAGGATGAAGCTGACCTGCTCGAAAAGATTGCCGAGATGTCCGAAACCGATCGTGCCCTGGTAACCCGGATCCATGAAATTGTCACAGCCAGCGCGCCGTCGCTTTCACCAAAAACCTGGTATGGGATGCCTGCCTATGCCAACAAGGATGGCAAAGTCGTTTGTTTCTTTCAGAGCGCAGCCAAATTCAGCGCACGCTATTCGACTCTCGGGTTTAACGATACAGCAAATCTCGACGATGGCACGATGTGGCCAACCGCCTTCGCACTCAAGTCGTTGACCGCTGCTGATGAGAAGAAGATCAGCGAGTTGGTTAAGAAAGCGGTCGGCTGAGGAACAGCCGTAAAGCGAGCGAGTGTCTTTCAAGGTAAAAAGGCGTCCATCATTTAGAATAATCGCCCCAAAACATTGAGTCGCATCCTCAAGTCAGGCAATTCTGCATACGGATTCCCGATAATGATGACTGGATTTCTGAGGGATGGAAAAACAATCGGCAACCGCGTCATTTTCCAGGAAGGTTTCGGGAACACCCGTAACGCAACCTGCGCTGGTTGTGTTAAAATAGTGTGGTAAGCTATTATTATGAGGACAAAGGCAGGAACTAAGGAATAATCGGAAAGGAGGTCAGATCG
>JAAZFB010000243.1 GCA_012511915.1 Clostridiaceae bacterium | reverse complement strand
AGCCAATTCGGTCAGATAAGCGATAGCTTCCTGATCTTCCGCATCAATGGCGTTAAGCAACTTACGCTTTATGAACTTTTCAATCTGATAATCCGATAGGTTTTGCAACTCATGAACCGGTTGTGAGAAAATTTGCCCTTGTTTATTTAAAGCAATATCTGAGCAAACCAGGCCATTGTTGCCAACCAGCTCATATATTTTTGATTGAGTACCGTACCATTCTGCCAATACGGTATTGCCTGTGCCGAAATCTATGCCGATTGTATTCATTATAATAAACTTGGTGGATTTGATAGAATATTTGAACGATTTACTAGCCAGCCCGTTGGGATATAGCATATTGGCTGAGAATATGATCTTAGATAATGTGCAACAGTATCATACCTTTGGATGAATTCATAAGCCTCCCTGCCTGTACGCCACAATACTCTACCGTCAGACATAACAGTAACAAAATACGTTTGAAATCCATTCTGCTCTAATTCTAAAAGTTCAACTAACAAGTCTTCATCAATTCCGTTTAGAGAATTATCTCCATTACCAAAGAACTTTACTGCAAACTTTAATTTGTTATCTAAGTCAGCTGCGCCACCAACAACATTTTCTCTAGGTTGAAATAACTGTTTAGAAAACTTTAGATGAAAAACTTCGCCTTCTTTAGTATAGAATCTAAAATTTCCATAACGTTTTCTTAAAGTAAGGTCTTCGGTTTTAGCTATTGAACCTCCTCTTGCTTGAATTAATCTAGTTAATTCAGCTTTGGCTTCATTGATATTGGTGATTTGTGGCATAGTTATTCAATTATTTGTCCAACTTTATTGACAACTTTATATGTTATTTCGGCATACTCATTAAAATGTGCTTTGCCGCATTTTATTTTTAATTGTTCATCCTTTCTCAGTTTTGCAAGATCAACCACAGGAGTTCCGGTATCTTTTGTTTCAGTAACAAAATATATTTTGGCATCGCCCTCAAAAACCAAAGCCCAGTCGGGATTGTAATTGCCTATTGGAGTTGGTATTTTGAACCAGTTGGGTAATTTGAAGTAGAATTTCACTTGTTCGCTGCTTTCGCAATCTCTGGCAAATTGGCTTTCCACTCCGGAATCGAGGGGTATAAATTCTTCATAAATAGTTTTTGTTGGATCGTTTACTTTAAAAGAAAAATCGTTGAGATAAACTTCCAGTTCCTGTGCTTCAAATAAGGTCATTTCATATTCGGCATCTCCAATCTTTTGGTACTTGATGCCCTCAATCATGAGGTCGTACAGGGTACGTTGAATGGCTTGTGTTGCCAAATCAAGAAAGAGTTGAGGATTGACCAGAACATCACCCATTCTGCCTGATTTTTCCAAAATGTCTAAAAGGGTGGAACGTGTCAATTCCGTTTTGCTTTGAATGTACCCTAATACATCAGGAATTTTCCATGAATAGCCCCCGTATGATTCTACTTTTTCACCCACATAAAGGGTATCCACTCCTGCATCGGTCATAGTAATTCCGATTTTTGTAGAACGAATAGATGGTGCTTTAATCTCAGGCAAATCCCTTACTGCCTTTGCTGCCAATGTGATTAGTTCTGATGTATCATAATTAACACGATAGGTAGTTTTTGCTTTAATCCTTTCCCATATTTCCAAAAATCGTGGATCGGCTTCAAATCCTTTACGGTATTTGATAGCTGTACGCTCTCTTTTGTTTTTAATACGGCCTTTAAATTCAACACCGCAGTCATCCTCAATCTCTTTCTGCAGTGCCTTGGCAAAATCATCGTACGACTCGTTGGCCACAACTGTCAAACGATTGATATTGGGGTCGTAGGTTCGCTTACCGCTCTGGTCAACTGCCAATCGCAATCCTCTTCCAATTTCCTGACGCTTTTTAATGTCCGATTTGGTCTCATTCAAAGTACATATCTGGAACACATTCGGATTGTCCCATCCTTCGCGAAGTGCAGAGTGTGAGAAGATAAACCGCAAAGAGTTGTCTAATCCCAACAGTTTTTCTTTGTCTTTCATAATCAGACTATAAGTGTCATCATCGGCTTTGGTTTCGCCCGATGTATCTTTTGCCTTTCCTTTATTATCCTGCGAAAAATATCCGTTGTGTATTTCTTCAATCGGAAATTTATTTAATTCCGTAAAAGCGGGCTTTCTGATGTACTCTATGTATATATCTTCAAACCATTGGGCAAATTTTCCTTTTATTGGATTGCCTTGTGTATCGTATTGCCGATAGTTGGCAACCTTGTCAATGAAAAACAACGACAGCACTTTAATACCTATTTTGTT
>JAAZFB010000242.1 GCA_012511915.1 Clostridiaceae bacterium | reverse complement strand
GTTTTTACTCTTTTCATTACATTTTTTCTTCTTCGTGACAGAAAAGTTGTGAATTGATGTCTTCTTAAAACGTGGAATACTCGCTGGGATTGGTTTTTGAATTCAAATGAGTCCTGCCCTAATTCTTCACGTTCTTTTAGAGACAACAAAAAACGCCACGCGAAAGGGAGTTCAACTTAGGGATTTACAAAAACAAGTAAATTTTTGACCGACTCTCTTCAAGCGGGAGCAAAAAATAAAGACTGCACCGAAGGATAAAACCTTTAGTGCAGTCTTTGTTTATTGGCTAAGGTTATATTATTAACTATGCTGATAGTATAAATGCGGGATTGAAAAGAACGCCTTAAGTTTATATATTATGCAAATTCAGCCACAAGCCTATCACTCAAATCAGATAATGACTTTATGATCCCGAGGTTACTGTACTCAAAATTTTGCGTTAAGCTATTCCATTGCATAAACCCAAGAATGTGCTCGCGCTCCTCCCCATTTACAATTGTTTGAATTTTGGATATGTGCCGCTCTGTTTGGAGCATTTGCGTCAATCGTGGGCTTCCACCGTTATCAATGTTCAAAAGCAATCCGTATTTTGCGCCTGACACGAGACAGTACCCAACCAGTTGTGACCACTCGCTCAGCCCAGCGCTCTTGACAAGTTTTACTTCCAGTATGAGCAATTCGAATCTTTGCCCATCTGTAACAAGAGCGAATATATCAAGGCAAAGTGGTGGTACACGCCTCGAAAATTCTCCTGCGCAATCACACTCTAAGGGATTTTCGGCAATTATTCTTTGTAGATTAGACTTTAATTCACCTATTCCCCAAAAAACATATAAATCACGTTTACTACTTGCCTTGAAGTTGCTTTTTAACTGTGCTTCAATAAACCGCTGAATTTCTGGGTAATATGATATTTCATTCCGCATTTCGCAAGTCCTCCTCTGTTATAGGGCGGACCTGCAATTTATAGCAATTATCGGGTGAATGCGTAACTAATTTCGCATAAACCTTAGGGTTCTCTGCTCCCACTAACACACCGCGTCCGTTCCCCAAAATGATTAACGGAGTGAGCAAATCCGGCTTGCGAATCGCCACACTTAAAGCGGAATCGTTCTTGATATGTCGTTCTATAATTTCAATATAACGCTTTGGGCGTTTCCCAAAAAGCTCATTATCAGTGGCAATGATATATGCAACCGCTTGTAGAACCTCTCTAATCGGATATCCATTTTCAAGAGTAGTCCCATAAAGCAATGCATTTCTATCATTTTCAAATTGCGCTAGCAATGAAGACACACTCTCACTAATATCAGAATAGTTTCGTCCTGCTAAAAGTGGATCACCTGCAATGATTGCTTCTATTTGAAGAATTGAATCTCTGCATTGAATGGGAAACGGTATAATCAGTTCACCAAGTCTAGAAAACTCAGCCATTATTTTGTCGTAGGGCGCATGTTCACAGCCGAGAACTGCACAAAAATGGCGATAGTGGATATAGTGCCCTCCACGTATTAGCTCGGGTAGCAAAGTGTCATTTTCCGCAGGATGTATACACGAGGGAGTAACATTTACTCTCTGTTCCGGGAATGGTAAGGCCGTATGTGTCTGCTGTTGTAGACTTCTATTCTCAACAGCTGATTCCGCTTTTGTCCGAAAAGCGAAAGCGCCAAATCGTGCGTACTGGTCAAGGAGTATACGAAGTTTGAATCCCTTATTCCATGTGGTGTAATAAGGGTTATTTGTGCAATGAATATTGGGATGATTCCAATTAACCTGATCTGGAATACAGTTTATACTGTGTAAC
>JAAZFB010000241.1 GCA_012511915.1 Clostridiaceae bacterium | reverse complement strand
GACACTGGTCACCCGCAGCACTGCAAAGACATAAAACAAACAACTCATCTCCGAATTTTTCTCTCAGTAAAATTTTAACTTTGCCCCAATAATCTGACGAAATAAAACTCCTATGCTCTACCACCTGCGAAGGGCAGGCAACATTTGCAACGACACCGGTAAGCTTTTTATTTTCATCAAAAACATACAAAAGCTCAATGCCCGAATCATTACCGCCTTCTAATTCATCAAAATTTGCGCTGTTTGTATCTCCCCACATTTTTGCGGTTTTATCATCATAAACAACCCTGCGGCACATTCCGACTGCTGCTCGTCCAAACCCATTTGAATAGTATGCTGTTTTCCTGTATTCCCATGCTTTTTTAATAGCCAGTGCGATTTTATCTGCCAAAAATGCAAGCGCCTCTTGTGGGTTCATTATATCATCGGAAGAAGCCCTTTCAACATACGTTTTATCTTCCGGCATATAACGCTTTAAAACATCCAATGACGAAACGGAAGATGCTGTCCCTGTTCTGTCATATACCATTGCAGTATGAGTATGAGTTGCATTAATGATAATTTTATTAACATCAAGACCAAACACTTTTTCCTTCAGATTATCTCTGACCAGCCTGCCTAGGTTTTCCCCTATACTTACCAAATCACAGGAACAGATAACCATTTGCTCCTCACCTGACTCTACCGCCATTGCGGTAACCGAAATCGGTGTTTCCACGTATTCGGAAATTCTTTCAAAAAACTGACCCGCAAGCTTTATTTTTTTGTCGGGTGTTATACTTTCCTCCGCCCAACCGATTAAAAGCTTATTTCCCATTTTGTTTCGCCTCACCTTTCTTATTATCATTCGTGTACCTTGTTTTAAAGCAAAGAGGCTTAAATCACATAATTGAATTCAAATAGTTTGATATATTAGGGTATAAATGACTTATACTGTTCCCAAATTAAATTATTGATTTAATTTAGGAACAGTATAAAACAAATAACATACAGGGTTCCATATTATACTCATAAAATTGATATATAACCTCGGCAGTTAAACCTATCACTTTTTTATTGATTAACTGCCGATGTAAATGGAGGTGGCACTCCCTTATTGGTGAAAGTTTTAAGTGCCACCGTAATAACAACTAATCAGTTTGTCTAAAAATCAATTAGCACTTGCTATGGCCGATGGATCGTATGTTAAGTAGTTCTGACAGGCATAATGTGCCGCAGCCTTTAGTTTTATCATATCCGCCTCGCTCAATGTGCTTCTTGTATAAGCATTTTCTGTTGCAGGATTTCCGGTAATCATTTCGTACCAAACGAGTCCTGCTAAAACTCGTCCTACATTATCGGTGAGATGACAGGTCTCGTCTCTATACACTCCTAACGTTTCCGAAAGATTATCATAGTCTTTTTCCGGGAATCCGTAATGCCTTATCAAATAATCAACCGCAACAGCAGTAGGAATATATGCTTTATTATCGTTTAAAGCAGTTTCGCTTGAAAAAATATTAGCACCGACTTGTACGTTCGGCAAAAGTGCCGTAAGGTATGCACCCATTGCATCAGGCGTACCACCTGCAAACATACCGTTGTTTATATTTGGTACCAAATCATTGCTTGGCGCCCAGGACGCATGCACAAGGCGTTTTGCATTTGGAAGAAATTCTATAATGCCGTTTTTAAGTGTTGTCCAATATGTATTGGTATTGCTGCTGTTTACACCCCATAAGCCCTCGTCGTATGCCGGATAATGAGTAGTCCCCTGAAGTATGACATAGTCCCATTGATTCATTTTAACAATGTCTTTAAATGCTCTATAATCCTCTCCGCTTATCCCGCGCTCTTGAACTCTGTAAGTAGTAGAATCATTCCCCTGCCAGGCATCATAATGTCCTTTTAAGTTTCTGCCTGCAATATATGCATTATAAGGATTTATATTAACCCCGTCGGCTGCGGCAATGTTATACAATATTCTGACACAATCTTGAGAAAAACTGTTTCCTATTGCCAAAACATTAATCGTATTTGAAACTGAATAATGTATTTCATATTTCAAATTGTTGTATTCTACAAATCCCGAGCCTTCACCATTTGACAGGCTTGCTTGCGTGATGGTTGCAGAGCCTTGATTACATGTGATTTGTGGTGCGGTGTCTGTACCGTACGGAAGGTCGATTTTGTAATAAAATTTTGCAGGGTCAAAACCTTCTATTGCAGCTCCGCCCGATGAAATTGTACCTACATAATCAGATGATGTCGCCTGAGTCAAAACCGCTGCCTCTTGGTCAGGAACAACATTTACATAAGCATAACGCTTATCATTTTCAACAAATGTATTAACAACCTCAGTCCTATTGTCATAGTTTTGTGTAAGCTTTACATAATCCCAATCATATTGAATTTCTGTCTTTATCGTAATCGGATAATCATACATATCACGATTTGCAAATTTCCCTTGCGTAATCGTAGGGTCAATACAGCTTATACTATCCGTAACCGAAACGGTCATATAATTCTGTGGTGCATAATTTCGTGCTTCTATGCTCGTGATGTTTTCGTATTCTTTTGAATACTGCATAGCTTCATCAAACTTTGCACTCCAAATCTTATTTTGTGCAACCTGATCTCCCATATCATTAAGAAGAGCAGAAACATCCGCCTTACTGCTGGTAAGACCGTTTGCGCTGTCAGAAAATCCATGGAACAAATAAACAAGCAATCCCTTATTTTCTATAACGCTTGTAAGAGCATTTCTCCAATCTGAAAGCTCGGCTTCGCCGACCCTTGCCATAAGGCTTGTTACCTGATAATAATCAGCAGGAGGTAATGTTCCTACTTCATGACCTGTGTCCCTCATAGCTATGTAGTTTTCTCTTATCATAGCTCTTGTCGCAGTACTTAACTGCGTTGTAACCCCATCCGGCTTTGTAACACCCGGTTTAGCAAAAGTAAGCACTCTTTCATTCGGGAAAAGACCGTTAATTCTTACTCTTTCACCTGCAATTTCACGTGTCATACGTCCGGCAGGATAAGTTGTTGGAACACCATCAAAATAAACAGTATGTTCATCATCTGTTTGACCTAAATATTGATGGCTATAGCTATGGCTTGCCAAATTAAGTCTGCCGTTGGAGTTGTCTAAAATACTCCTCCAATTTTCTATATCAGCATCATCTTCACCTTCAACAATATTTGTTCCTATCATAGCTATTGTACCATTCAAGTTGTTTTTTGCAAACTCCTTGCTGAGGAATGAAGCACTGCCTTGTCCTCCATCATCGTGGAAAAATGCAACTACTGCATCCGCGCCGTTTTTAACTTTTTGCGCTGTTGCCAATACGGTTTCGTAATCCACCAAATTGATTTTAAATACATAAGTCCTTCCACTTTGCTCACCTTGAGGAATAACCGTAATCGTTCCTATACCACCGTTTTCATTGCTCGGCTGAACAACAGAAACTGTTGAATTTTCGTCAACTGCCGTTGCTGATAGTGTCGGATAACTCTCGGCACAAACATTTATTTCAGAATTCGTTTCATCTTTATCAAATTCCTCATAAGGCACATCGTTTATTCTTAACTCCGACAATTTTGATAAATCAAATTCTCCCACTAAGCAATAAGGAGCAATATCGTCACGCCAAAGAAACGCCTTATATTTTGTCGCATTGGCAACTGAAGGTATTGAAAGTTCCTGGCTAATGATTTCATCTTGCAATTTTATGGGACTTTCAAATCTTGTTGATTTACCTTTTAATAACCTTCCGTCTGAACTGTATGCTGAAAGAAAAAGATTGTAA
The DNA here is from genome assembly GCA_012511915.1 of Clostridiaceae bacterium. Taxonomy (GTDB): domain Bacteria; phylum Bacillota; class Clostridia; order Monoglobales; family Firm-18; genus JAAZFB01. The sequence goes on along the minus strand of JAAZFB010000241.1, from coordinate 7,097 downwards.
GATTCCGACTTCCAGCTGCAACTGTAAAATTCCGCATTTGCTGTAAAATTATCCTCGTTTTTTTGTAAATCTATATTTTTTTGGTTAAAATGAGTATGTACTTCAAAGTTGTCAATTTTAGTGGCATTACCGGTAACATTACTACTGCCACCTATTGAGTTTGAATCTTTTATAGTAAAAGAAATATTGCTTACTACATCAAAAGTATATGAACCGCTTATAGTGTATTGTTCGCTATCATCGCTGTTTAATACTTTTAAATTATATGTGTCATTATCCAAATCCACCATTATTTCTATACTATACCAGGTTTTCGCAGCACAACCGGCAGTATAAGTCATTTCAGAACTCAAACCCGTAGTTGCTTCGTCAGGTCCTAATCTTATATAGTTGTGTTTTGTTTTCTCTCCACGATAAAAATCAAATTTGAAATAGCATTGCCCGCTATTTGCAATTTTATCAGGCGGTAAAAAATACTTGCTCGTTCTGTCTACATCTCTTGCGGTGGTTTGTCCTGGAGCAAATCCGGGACAAAAAGCTGTTGTGCTGTTGTATCCGGTATCTGTACCCGCCTTATCATTAAGCACAAAACCGCCGTCTTGAAGTGGATTGATACTTGCAGTAACACCGTTTTCAAAATCTTCACTAACAACCCTGCCGGCAATTATTTCTGCCGGTTCTTCATAGGAGAATCTCGAAATATAAAGATTATCTATTTTAGTGGCATTACCGGTAACATTACTACTACCTCCTATTGAGTTTGAATCTCTTATAGTAAAAGAAATATTGCTTACTACATCATAAGTATATGAACCGCTTAGAGTGTATTGTTCGCTATCATCGCTTGTTAAAACTTCTAAATTATATGTGTCATTATCCAAATCCACCATTATTTCAACAAAATACCAGGTTTTCGCAGCACAACCGGCAGTATATTGCATTTCAGAACTCAAACCCGTAGATATTTCGTCAGGTCCTAATTTTATATAGTTGTGTTTTGTTTTCTCTCCACGATAAAAACTAAATTTGAAATAGTATTGTCCGCTGTTTGCAATTTTATCGGGCGGTAAAAAATACTTGCTCGTTCTGTCTGTATCTCTTGCGGTGGTTTTTCCCGGAGCAAATCCGGGACAAAAAGCTGTTGTGCTGTTGTATCCGGTATCTGTACCCGCCTTATCATTAAGCAAAAAACCACCCTCGTTAGCCGGGTCGGTGCTTGCAGTAACACCGTTTTCAAAATCTTCATTTAAAATTATTGTTTCAGTAAGTATTAGCGTCGATGAATTTACCGACAATGCTAAAGAAAACAAATTTGCACATAGCATTGAAATAACCAAAATTACAGAAAGTATTCTTTTTCTTTTCATAGCAATATAATCCTCCTGTCTTTATTTTTTATCATAATTCTATATTCCCCGCAATTCATTCTAATTCGCCCGATTTTCTTGTTGCCGATACGGTTTCGTATTCCACCAAATTAATTATATATACATATTATTCTTACTTCTAACAATTATTATAAATCAATTTCTTCCGCTGAGCAAGCAGGGGTTCGATCGTCATACCAAAGAAACGCCTTATATTTTGTCGCATTGTCAACTGAAGGCATTGAAAGAGCCTGATTAATTTTTCCATCTTGTAATGCTACCGGGCTCAAATATTCTAAATCTTTAATTGCGAGTAATTCTCCGTCCGAACTGTATGCCGCAAGCAAAATAAGGTAAGAGTTTGACTTCCAGCTGCAGCTGTAAAATTCTGCATTTGCTGTAAAATTATCCCCGCTTTCTTGCAAATCTATAAGACTTTGGTTATAATGAGTATGTACTTCAAAGTTGTCTATTTTTGTTGCATATCCGGAAATATTGTATTGACCTGCCCAATTATTTGAAGCTGTTGTTCCAAAGCTTATGTAACGAACGGTTTCTTCGTTATATTCGCCTGTTTTTTCGTATTTCAAACTACCATCCGAGTTAAATACACTCAAGGTATAATTATTCTTGTCTAAATCAACCAAAATTTCGATATTATACCATACACCTATATCACAATTGGCAGTATTAGTATTACTCAAATCTGTCAATTCAACATTGGTTGATGAATTATATTGATTTGAAGAACTTAAATATAACTTTGTATTATTTGTTTTTTCTCCTTTGAAAAAATCAAATTTAAAATACACAAGTCCCGTTTGGGATGCATAGCTAATCGGTAAATAATATTCAGAGGTTACTTCAACACCTGCCGTTAGTGTTTTTCCCGGAGCATATCCTACGCACAGTGCTTCTCCGCTACCTGAATATCCCGTATCAGAGCCTGCGGTTCCGTCTAATTCCCAACCTCCTGCTATACTGTAGTTAGGGTTTGTGGATACTTGTTCTTCAAAATCTTCATCAATAACTTTACCGGCAATGCTATCGGGAATATAATACTGTACCATTACAGGCATAACTGCCGTTTGCTCAACGTTGGTAATTGAGCCCGGATTATAGATATTTATTGTTTCTCCTGCGTCAAAGCTCTTCTGATAAACATATTTAAGCTTGGCTGATAAATCAACATGAGTACTTGTCAAGTCTTCCGTAAGGCCGGGATTACCACTTCTGTACTTAACATATGTGTTGCTTTCGCCCATCGAACGTCCCTGTGCCCTCCACTGATAGGCAATTGCGCCAATCTCAGAGAAGTTATTAAAGGTTCTCGGAGGCTGAGGAGTCTCCGAGCCAATAGCTGCTACGGTACCGGCCATATCATCACCGTTGTTAACACAGGCCCAGCCGCTGTCTGCTGTAAGGTAAACCGAATCAGCTGTCGCTGCCTGTGCCAAGAGTACAGTAACCGTACACGGATACTCGGCAGTAAAATTAAAGAATTCAGCCGTCAGATTGGTTCTTGAGTAGCTTCCGGATGCTACCATCTGCTCAGCCGGCATCATAAACATACTTGCTCCGACAAGGCTCGGATGCACATTTGCCAGCGCCCACAATCTCGCATCAACAGCTGTACCACTACTTCCGTTCAGTGTTATTGAGTTAATAATCGAACCATTATCATTATTTACTGCGGCACCGCTGATATAGGTAATTCCCAAATCGTCATAACCAGTAAGACCGGCGGCATTTCCTGATTTTTCTGTCATAATCTTGTTAAAGCTTGTTATCCTTGGCTGCTTTGCCGTAAAGTTTATGGTATAATTTACAGTGCTTTCGCCAGCCTTATAACTAATTATACCTCTTCCATGCTCAGCCTTTATAGGTATAACACCGTCAACCGAAGGCATGTTCATACTGAGAGCTTTGCCGATAGAAGAATAATCACTAGTTTTGTCCGGCGACATAGGAATTTTGAAATACCTTGCATATAGACTATTTGCAGTCGAATCGCTTATGTTATTGTAACCTGTAAAAGAGGTAACATTTGCCTCCGCCTGCGAAACATCGGAGTACATACCTGTTCTTCACCGTCACTTGTAATCACTCTCAGCTTAACCTGATTTGTATCATTCGGAAGCGATACATTGTATGAAGTTGTACCTTCCGAGCAACCTGGAACAGATATGTAATTCGCCCCGCCGTCAAGGGAATACTGGATACAAAAATCACCTATAGTGTCTTCTGCAAACACATTTGTGTTAAACGCACCTGTGCCAATTATCATAGCAAGTACAACCAACAAACTCAGCATTCTTTTTCTCATTTTATAATCCTCCTTAAAATTTTGGGTGCTGTCAAATTTTTTTCATATAAAATCAACGGACAGCACCTATTTTTCGTTGATTTTACTTTTTTCAACTTCTTAATATATAAAACTTTCTCATCCCTCTATAAGTAATACTAAACACTAATTATGATAATTTCTCTATAATGAATCGTTTCTTGTAATACTTTGGTCAATTAAAAATTCAAACTTCATTTCACCCTTTTTTCCATTTGAGCTGATATCAATAAGAAACACCGTTCTTTTTTCACCGCCGTGCCCCAATGTATGCCTTTCCTCAACATTCACTTTCATATACTCACCGCAAGATATTGTCAAGCCTTCAATGATAATTTTACCATTTGAAATTTCAGGTTTTATTTCAGTAATAAAACGTTCTTTTAAATCAATATTATTATCATACTCATCCGTAAGAATTACTTTATCTTCTAAAAGTTCCACTTTTCTCAAAAGGCTATTTATTTTTACAGGATAAGCATTTTTCATATCAACGGTTATTACATTATCACGGATACTGAGTTTACCGTAATATTCCTTTCCATGACCCTGTGCGCATGAATTTATTATCGGAACATTGTGACCCTTTGATGATCTTTCTAAAACACTTTTGTAGCTATCAATTGCTAATGATTGTAAACTGTATAGAGGTGCACCCAAATCACATAAAAGCTGCTTATCGTTTGCTGTTAAGACAAATGAACCAATATCATTGTGATTATGCGTTCCTCCCTCATCATTATTACCTCCTTTTATAGCAAAGGCATACCTATGCTTTCTTACCACACAACACTGAATCTTTTCATAATAACTTACACCATTATCCGCACTTTTACCCACAACATCTGGATTGTAATAAAGAAAGCTTCTTAGCGCCCATGAAAACTTATTGCAACTTAAACCTCCATATTTAAGTGGCGGTACGCTTACATCAAAGCAGTTGTTTATATAGTAAAAATTTCCGATGTTAAAACCGACCTTTGCGCTTGAATCCCCGAAGGAATATTTACAACCGTTACTCATGCATATTGACGAATAAAATCCGGCAATTCTCCGCAGCTTATCGTCCTCTGTAAAGCTTCTTCCATCACCTGTAAACCGGCTGATCATATCACAGTAAATCAAATAAAAACCAAAACCATATTGCCAGTATGTTGCGCCTTCACTTACAGAACCATCATCCTCTATCCCTGCAAGATAATTTTTCATCGTTTCTTCTATTCTAGGCCTTAATACCTTAAATGCGTCGCGGTCTTCATAAAGTAATGTTACACCTACAGAAGCTCCACACACCGCTGCCCAATTGTTTCTTACCTTTTCGAAACCATAAACATTATCTTTCATTGAATCAGTAATGCGCCACTTTATCTCCCTTGTCATACGTTCTATTATCAGTGGTGCTAGACTATCATGGAGAATATATTTTATTTCGGCAAAATACAATCCAGTTTCTGCGGCAAACAAATCAATAGTTTCCCTTTTATTCAAAAGTTTCGTTGAAAGATGCACCGGTAGGCACCATGAATATTCTTCACATATTACATTTATTACATCCTGCAATTTTTCAATATATTCATTTTTTTCCGGATAAAGCATAGACAAGAGCGCATATACAGACATTTGTCTTCTGCGTTTAATATACAAATAATCATATTCTTGTCTCTCGCCCTTTGTCACTGCTGAATACCATAAGCTAAAAGGCAGTTGTGGGATTTCTGCATCTGCACAAACCTCAGAATATTCCTTCATCAACATATCCAAAAGCGGTCTGTATGCCTTATCACATCTGAATTTCACCCACATTTCTCTGTCCCTAAAAACATCAAACACTTACGTCTTCCCCCTTGTTAAAAACAGCATTATTCTGCGAGTGATGAATCATTAAACACAATTACTTCCTTAAGTTCACTGCTTCTGTATTTTAACAAAACTCTTGAATATTCATCACCGTTATGCGAATAATCTTTAATATCATCATATGTTCCGGAATAAACCTGCTTTCCCGTACGCTTAGAAGAATCAAAAACAGTAACTGGCACCGAAGCACTGATATTAACATATATCAAATTTGAATCCCAATCTATATTATCTGGACGAATGTTATATTCGGTTCCGTTTCCGTATGTAATATATGCAACTTGGAGCAATCCCTGCTGTCGAAATTTTGCATATCCATACATTAAATGAGCACTCTTATCTGTGGTTTTTGTAGAATTCAGATCAAGTGTTGACCCTTGATCAATATTACCAAGCATAATTTTTTTACTATTTAGATTATATTTTACCACAGCAGGCGAACCGTCTATTACTATCATTTTTCCTTGATTATCGGAAATATAACGTATAACATCGCCAACAACAAAATTGCGGCTATTAAAATCCTCTGCAAAACGTTCCGAAACCTTGACGCTTACTTCGTTTCCTTGTTTTATGCCTTTGACATATGGTAGCGTGGTTTGACTTTCGTCATCGTATGCCTCACTTATTGAACTTATCATCATAAGTGGATCTGTATAGTTGAAACCATACCCACCAATAGTAATCAACAATTCTGGAAAATAAGAATTTGAATCACATTTATACGCCGCAACACCATACGTTGAACCTTTTTTAAATGCAGATGACGCAGTTGTAAAATTCAAATTATTTTCATTTTCCAAATCCGTAATTGTATAATTATTCGGTAATGTGATTTTCAACACACGACTTGACGCATTTAAGGGTATGGTATATCCAAGGCAACCATCACTTGTATAGTTATACCTACCGTTTTCCATAGTTATTAATTTGTCATCTGCTTCACCATTTCCCATTTCTGCAGTATCAATTTTTATGATCTTATTATATGAATTAGTCAAATACCTGACGGGGAAACAACCGTTAGGTAATTGTTTTCCATTTATTGTGAGCTGCCCTATAATTGCGATGGCTTCAATGATTTCGTCAGCATCATTATATTTATTTCCGTCTATTGTTACTGAATTGTCAAGCTCGTAAACATGCATCTTATTGTCCTGAGAATAAATCTCCATTTTAACAATGCCTGAAATACCTTTACCCTTAACCGTTTTCAACAGAAGTCCAAAGCTGTATCCTGCGGAATTGCTTACATCTATGTATGCAATATTTGAAAAAGCATCAAGATATGCAAGTATTCCATTACCAACACTTGAAATTGATTTTTCAGCGTTTTTCAACACCTTATATTTGGTATTATAATCAAGCGTAACAATCGGACTCGAACTATCGTTTACATATCCTGTAATGACTCCTCCTATTTTTTTATCTGAAATAATTATATTAATTGCATCCATTGAACAACCATCCGCATTTTTTGCAACAGATATAACTATGCCGTCACGCATATCCTCGGGCTTTGCCTCTCT
>JAAZFB010000023.1 GCA_012511915.1 Clostridiaceae bacterium | reverse complement strand
TATTTAACCGAAAAATTCGAAAGTCGAGCGGGGAAAAGACCGCAAAGACAGTCGGTTTTTATTAGTGTTTAGTATCAACTTCATTACGATTGGTGTATTAAAGCCTGTAAGACTGATTTGCTTACTCTTTTGCTTATGCATATCTCTAAAACCCGCAGCCCTAATCAGTAATACTGATTAATATTTGCTCAATACACATTATCACTACAACGAACACATTGGACACATACCATCTTTTGAATGATTTTCCGCCATGCAAATCATTTTAAAATCTGTCACTCGCCAAGTGTTCGATGTAGTGTTATTTAAAATTTCTGTTTGTCATTAACTTAACACATCTCATCATAACAACTGCACACTCTGCGCGGTTAGCTTTATTCAGCGGATCAAGCCTTCCATCATCCTTGCCTGTTATTAATCCTGCTGATATAACATTCGAAATTGCATCTTTTGCCCAATCAGATATCAGTATTTTATCGGTAAAGTCAATCTTGTCTGCGCTCAAGCTTACTCCCAAATACTTCATACAGTTATTTAACATAACAATCATTTCTTCTCTTGAAATCTCATTGTTAGGTCTAAAAGTACCGTTTTCGTAACCCTTTACTATTTTATTTTCCATTGCAAAACCAACATAGGGAGCAAACCAATCATCTTTGGAAAAGTCTAAAGCTGTATATGTTTTTTCACCAGGATTAATTCCGAATGCGCTTAATATCATTTTAAGAAACTCTGCTCTGGTGACGTATTGTTCTGGTGCAAAACGATAGTTTCCGGTTCCGCTTATCATGTTACGCACTGCAACAAATGAAATGTAATCCTTTGCCCAACTGTTGTCGGTATCAGCAAAACTATAACTTCTTGTTTCTAATTTATAATCTCCATTACCCTTAAGATTGAATATTACATAGTCCCCTTCAATATAGGAATTAGTTACAATATCCCCATCTTTAACTACAACGGCATTAAATTCATTTTTGTCTTTTATATCTGTAGCTTTTGCTTCAACAAAAGCGCATATATCTGGAAGACCGCAAACATTTACAGATAATACGTCGCCGTTACGAACAACAGAAACCTTTCTGTGAGCGCTCGCTTTAATTTTACTTACTGTATCATTATCTAAGGTTAAATTAACGTCATCAAAGCATAGCTTCAAATTATCAGTTTCGTTTTTCAATATTTCATCTGTAAGAAAAACTGAATTCTCATTATTCTTTACTGAAACTGTAAAGGTTTCGACAACATATCCAACCGTCACATTCGACATAGTGAGCTGTGAGGTAATCTTATGAGCGCTCGATCTCTTCCTTACTGTTACACTGATTTCTGCACAAATATCATCAGGATTTGTTATATCTTCATCTCTGTTTATCGTACCTTTCAAATTATAAGTTGTAACAACATCAGGGTTATAAGCGCCCTGAGCCCAAGTTACAGGGAATTCTTTAACTTCCCCTGTATTGAGTGTTACCTTAACGGTTTCGGGTAAATCCAGCTGTTCAAAATCTCTTCCCTTATTAACAGTAATACTATTTAATTTCTCTGCAGATACTATGTTTTTTACAACCTTCAGGCTGAATGACTTTGAGATAGGTGTTCCGATATTTTCATAAGCTCCGTCGAGGACATGTCGTCCCTGGGCTGTGACCTGGATTTCAGTCGAAGGTACATCCAACTTCTTTTTCAATAAAAGCTGATTCCCTATAATTTCAAAATAATCATTATCAACAAGGTCATATTGGTAAGTAACACCAACTGGCGCGTCGGGTATTGACAGTCTTGCAACGGGAACCCCTACCTCATTGTTTGAAATATCGGTAGTAGATATTCTTATATCCTTTGCTGACTCAAATTCTTGCTTTACCACTACGCTAACAGATTCTTCAAGGCTATAATTGTCAGTAACATAATATTGACAAAGTACAACTGCTTCACCATAATAGTTGGCGGAAATAACACCTTTTTCATCTACAGATACCTTATCGTTGCCGTAAACTACGTTATAACTTACGTTACTGTTATCAAGGTTAAACTGTAAATCATTCTTTGAAACACCATAAACTTCAATTTTAGCAGTATCTCCCTGATTCAGCTCTATATTTTCAACAGCGGTTGAATTATTTCTAATTGATATTGCTTTAAAGTCTGACAATTCAGATGGCAATACTTCGGCATACACTGTTGTTTCGTTACCTGCTGCATCAAATGAAGTGATCTTTATTTCATCCCTGGTAGAAGTCTGTGTACCCAGATAAGCAAAGCTTCCGTTTATAACAGGTACATGCTCAGAATTATCCCCCACATAAACCCTTGCGTTAGGCTCTGTGGTTCCGACGATTTCATACTTTCCTCCAACGCTCAGAACACTTATTGAATCAAGCAATAATTCCGGTTGCACGGTATCAAGCGTTGCAATCAGTTTAGATGTGGTATAATCATTCTGTCCGTTTACCGCAAGGAATTCTATAACACTGCCGCCCTCATCAAGTGTTACAGGGACTTCAAAAGGTGCATTTGCCTTAACACTGTAAATTTGTCCGTCAGAGACACCATCAACCCAGTAAGATACATCGACATCCTGATCTGATATGTACTTTATTACAGAGCTTTGTTCATTAGTCGTAGCCCCTACCGTATTTTTATTTAAACCGTCTGCCTCAGCGGCAGTTATATCATCAAGCTTTAATGTTATCTTTGCCGGATTAGGTTCGGGTAGATAAATGGCGTCTGATATATATTCCTCACTTGCATATGTTATTAAATCCTTTTCATTAAAGGCATAAACCTTAACTTTGTATGACTTTCCAGGATTAACACCTGAATTTTTATATCCTGTGGGGTTCCCGTTATCGTCATACCCTGTAGGAACTGTTGACTGATTTCCGACATAAACCGTTGTTTTGTCTGTAATCATGCCTTCAAATCCTTCTATTTCATTTCCGTTCTCATCAAGCACTGTAACAACATATCCCTGTGCATTGGAAACAGCATCAAAGGTAACCTTATACTGTCCGTCACCGCCAAGCTCTACCTTAATATTTTCAGGCTTGGAAGGTACATTCGGATTAACATATGAAAATGTTTCAGGTGACAATTCGCTGGCGAAGACTTCTTCTCCTTTTTTGAGCACAACCCTTGCCTGATATTCCCCTGAAAGCAGTCTTTCCGGAATTTCTACTTCTGCCTGCTTGTTGCCAACAGGAATATCCTTCAGAGCTGTGATACCGGGATCATAACCTGCAGCCATCTGACTGTTATACTCTTCCGGACTATCCGCGAACATTTTTATATCAGCCTTTTTTTGAATTTCACTGAGGTGAATATCGACGGTGTAACTGTCGTCAACATTTAATGCTTCCCAATTAACCTTCAGCTTATTGTTTGAACTCTCTGTGCATGACACATTTTTTAGCTCGGGCAAAGCAAGTACGTTCATTGCTGTACACTCAACAGATTTATTGCTTTCTATTTTCCAAGAGCCGTCCATAGGGTCTATTACAGATATATAAATATGCTTTTCTGTAATACCGCTTTCAGACTTTGACTCGTCAATCGTTTGATACATGCAATTTTCGTTTTCCACAAGCTCATATTTTGTATTGTCGGGCTTAGTAACTGTCAATGTAGGCATTTCATCGGTATACTGTATGTCAAATAATGCATAATCCTGATTTGAGACAGGTATATTATGTTCTCTTTCCAGCGACATCAGCTTAACCCCGTTCTTTTTGGAGGAATAGGTTTCTCTTAAGTTTCCGCCAAAGACCATAAGTCCGTCGCTGTTTGATTCAGTTCCAACATACTCTAAGCTAAGAGCATTTTCATATTCTTCCTTAGGAATGTTAAGTTCCTGCGCCAAGAGGGCAAAGTCGTCATTAAACTTAACCTTTTTATCTGCCCAATAATATCCTACTGAGAAAGGAATCCCCAGAACTCTTACGCCAAGATATGCCCTATATGTACTGAGTTCCGCCATAACTGCCGCAAGTTCAAGTCCACCTAAAACAGGTATGTAATCGGGAATAAATACTCCGACATACGCCTTGCCACCCAAAGATACGTGACCGAAAACGCTGTCGATTCTCGGATCCGCAACAAGCCAGATCGAACCCTCGCCCTTGATAATTCCGAGGAGATTCATCTTAATTCCCGCACCAATATCAACACATGGATACATTACTCCGTCATATTCTGTGCAGTAAACAAGGAACTTTGCATAAGCTTCTTCAATCAGACTCAGACCCACTATTTTACCTTCTTCGGCTGTAAGCTCAAAGCCGTTAAGCCCGAATTCAAGCGCTATAGTATCAAGCTGGAAAGAATATAGCGTGGGATCGCAATATCCTGATATAAGCTTCAATGTCAGCGGTGGTATAACATTGTAATATCCTTTAATTGTGTTATATAAGTTATAAACACCACCACCGATTTTAGTTAAATAACCGACGTTTGCGGGTCCTGCACCCAAAGGTATTCTTAATGCTTGTCCGCCAAGAACAAGCTCAACACTGTCAGGAATACAATTACCGCCTGTTTCAAATACAAGGGCAACGGTACCATCGCATTCAAATGCTTTGCCAACATTAAATCCTGCATTAATTGCTGCGTACATTCCGTCATAATCCAAGGAATTCAGTGCAAATGCAGCATGTGCTCCGCCTGCGTCAAGCTTTGGAATGCTACCGGAATCAAGCTGAATTTTACCGTCTGCTATAAGACCTTCAAGATAAGCGCTGTTTTCACTATTTACTCCGTATCGCATCTCTTCCAGATTTAAAGATACCATATCGTCGTTTTTCTTTCCTTCACCTATACCGCTGCTTAATCTGTCATTCTTATCATATTTCTTTTTTAAATCACTGTCATTAGGATGTTCTTCCTTATCGGAAGCCTTTGACATCCAGGGAAGTTCTACAGAAATGCTTCCGCCCAAGGATACTGTATTTGTTCCTATGACCGCATTGTTTATTGTAATTCTTGTACCCGTTAACGCTCCAACGGTTTTTAGAATTTCTCCCGATACTACATTAGTAGGTGTTATTATTTCAACTTTGGAAGTTTCATCACCACCTAAAGGGTTATCCCAATTATAGTCATCGTCACCCTCTGCATCTGTTGCTTCGGCAAGTTCATATTCTTCACCATCATTTAGTGATACATAAAAATCACCGTAATGGAAGGTATAATCACCTATTGTTAAGAATCCGCTACCTGATAATACAAGTGAATCCTGAACCGCTCCCCACCAGGCAACACCCCCGGCATTGTAACGTTTGATTGTCAGGCACTTGCTTGGCTCTGCAGTAGGCGCTGTGTATAAAATTGAACGATTAATAATTGTTCCGCTTCCGCAGTCATACTGAATTTGACCATTGATTTCGTATTCAAATATTTCACCGCGTATAGTTAATAAAACATTATCTTTAATTTCATTAGACAGGTTGTTGTATTCTTCTTCTTTTTCCAGAACTACAACGTCATAAACAGGTTTTCCGTCTTCATCTTCAGAAAAAGCACCCATTAACAGAGTTCCGTATTCTTTCCTGTCATATTTTTCATTACCTGAGAGTTCGACTGTTTTCGTCATATTTCCGTATGCTGATGAATATAGAATTATATCATAATTGTCAGGTTTAAATTCATATTTATTGTCTATATTAACAGTCAAAGTGTCATTTGTAATGTTTATGTCTTTCCTCATAATCTGATAGGAGATACCGTTATTTTTGCCTTTAATGAACATTGTCCATTCATAGTCCGCTTTTAATGAATCAAAATCACTGCCCTTAATTACAAATGTTTTCTTTTGACTCTTTGTATATGCTATCGTAGGAGATATTTCCGTCATTTGCATTTTGGGAGGAATTCCTTTTACAGATGGCAAGACAATGAATTTGCTTGCTTCTGCATATGATTCCCCGTATTTGATGGTGGCACCGACTTGCGCAACTGTCGTTGACTGAGCTGTTTTTGGCACTACCTCAAATTCAACTGAATACGTTTCACCTTTTGCAATGTTTTGAATATATTGTCTGTCCGGTTGATCTTGTGCAAATTCAAGTTCATCAGACAAGCCCAAAATTATGTTTGCATCTGTTATTGCCGCTGCATCCGAAGAGTTGTTATCAACACTTACAACGACCTTAAAGCTTTGCTCGTTGTAGCCTGTGCCCGTGCTGTTTACAGTAAGTTTATTCGGTGTATTAACCTGAAAATTAAAATTTGCGTCATTATAGGTATCCGATAAGCTGCCAATACCATAAAAGGTCTCGAAAGCTATTTCCTGACCTTTATTAACGGGAGTTGGATCATAGTAAAGAGCTACTGCGCTATCTGCACATTTATAATCATTCTTATCCGTTGTAAAATTAATAAGCTCATTTGGAGTGTAATCCCACTTAGTATTTGAAAGGGACTGCCAATGCGCAATTACCATTTTGCTCGGAGCAATATTATCAAATCCGCTTAACAAGCCATAGGAGATTACCCCCGGAGCAAACTTTTCATCAGCCGATTTCCATGCTGCCGGAACACCCTCACCAAGGTATTCTGTTTCATTTGTTATGTAATTTGCGCCTACAAGCATAGGCGAAGCATCATTGCTGCCCAACTGCGTATCAAGCAAAATTCTTGAACCGACTTCAATATTGCTGTTGCTTTTATTAAGTACGGTATATGAAATTTTTGTATTACCGATATTGGGATTTGAAGCATCAACTATAAGATGTAGCTTCTGTGTAACCTCAACATCCTTTACTCTCCATACAGTTGTGGTTATATTTCCATCCGCAACCGGCGGTGAAACTATTCCGCCTGTTTCACCTGCCACACCGTAACTGTTTCCAAAGATATAATCTTCACCGTATATTTTGAAGGTTGTAAATGATGTGTCCGGCAAATCCCAAAAAAACAGAAGATTTTTGTCGTTATCGCTTGCTTTGTCGGGCAATCCGTCTGCGGTATGAATTGTAAACCTGCCGTTACCTTTATTTACCTTGTACTCTACTATTCCGTTTTGAATATTGATTGTGTTATCATTAGCATATGCGAATACCGGAAAAACAAGGTTTGCCATGAATACTGTTGATATTAAAAAAGCTGTTAATTTTTTCAATTTGTTCAACCCCCTATTCCTCTATAAATACATATACAATTCTTGAGTTTCTTTCATCATCTCTTATGTATATGGTATAATATCCTGTACTTGGAAATTCTCCGTCTAAAGGGATAATGTTTCCTTTTGTCTTAAAATCGCCAACACTCTTTTTACCTGTTAATATTTTTGCCAAAACATTTCCGCCTGCGTTAATTGTTTGTATTTTGATATTTCTTGAAGCTGAATTAATCTGGCTTACTGTTGACAATCTTCCGTTTATAAATACATTAAAGGTGTTCGGGTCATAAACCGTTACGTATTTATATGCTTCTGTAGTATTCCCTGCTTTGTCCTTTGCTATATAGGTAATTGTATAATCCCCGACCTGATTTGTATCTACAGCACCGCTGACAACCATCTCGCCGTCAAGTTCATTATTATCGGAAACCTCAGTGCCTTCCAATGGGTCAAATGTGCTGCCAAGTTCTAATATACAGTACTGATTTTGCATTTTAATTTCAGGGGCTGTATTATCAATAAGCTTAGTTTCAACCACTATATTTGAGATATTTCCAACCAAGTCTTTAACCGGGAATTGAATTTTATTGTTTTCAGTAAATATGTACTTATTATCTACTATCAGATAAGGATACACAACTGCTTCATCGGATTTGAATGTTGCCGTAACATTGTCCGAAGTCATTATATTATGCGAATATTCTACAGATAATAAAGGAGGCACTTTATCAATATTTGTTACGCTTGCGACAGCTTCGCCTTCAATCCCTGCGGCATTTTTATATTTGAAGGTAAACTCTCCGTTTTCACTGAATTTTCTTATTTTCTGACCGCCGTTATTTAAAAGATAAATATAAGATTTGCCGTCCTGAGGTTCTATAGTAACAAAAACATCATCGTTTGTGGGGTTTGTTTCTGAATACGTAAGCTTTACAGGTGTTGTTTCTTTTGATATATTTGAAACAACTACAGTTAATTCGGAAGTGTTGCCTGCCCTGTCTTTGGCTGTAAATGTAAATTCGCCGTTTGAGTTAAACTGTCTTGAGGTTTTTCCGCTATTGTTTGTTATAGTCACTTCCTCATCCGCTGTCAGGAATACATATACACTGAAAGCAGTAACATCTTCATTTGAAAGAGTGTATGATAAGACAGGCTTTTTCTTGTCAATTCTTGAAGTAACTGCCGTAACACTGGATGTATTGCCTGCTATATCTTTAAACTCGAATGTAAATTCACCGTTTTCAGTAAATGTACAGTCATTACCTGAATTGTTTGTTATTATAACATCATTTACATCATCAGCTGTATGTAATGTTGCGATAATATCATTATTTGTCCATCCCGCTTCAGAATATGTTATATATCCCGTAGGCGCGACTTTATCAATTTTTGATACATTTGCAGTAACAGAACCTACATTGCCGGCCTCATCTTTGAACATAATCTCAAATGATCCGTTAATGTCAAATACATATTCTGCACTGCCTTCGTTATTTGTAATACTTACAGGAGAACCTCCCTCATCAAAAGTAACAACGGCAGTAACATTTTTATTTGTAGGGCTGCTCAAATCATACGGATTTGATTCAACAAAATAACTAACGGTCGGTATAGGAACAGACTTATCAATCCAGTCCACTGTTACCGTATTTGTAATTTCATTTCCCGCGCCATCTGCAATAACAAATGTAAAGGTACCGTTTTCATCGAAAACATGGGTGCTCGCATTTTTATAAACAACACCGCTTAAGTTATCGTTTGCTGTCACAGTTACAGTAACGGAATTATTTGTCCAGCTTTCTGTGGAATACTGAGTGGAAGTAACCATCGGAAGCGCATTGTCTACCTTGATAGTAACTGCATCCTCAAAGGCAATTTCAGTCTGAATATCATAAATTTCGTAAGTAAGAATACCGTACTCACCAAATACGTATGTATTGAATTCATCCTCTTCAATCGGCGCGTCGTTAAATCTAACGTTTCTTATAATTGAGTTCGGCTGCGGAAGAAGAATAACCGTTAAATCTTCGTTTGTCCAATCTTCTGCACTTAATTGTACCTTTGCAGTAGGCTGAGACCTGTCAATCCAATCAACAGATGCCATGCAGCTTCCTGTGTTACCTGCCTCATCCCGGAATTCAAAACTGAAAGAGCCGTTTGCGTTAAACAGGTATTTGTTTGATAAGTTGTTATTCGTAACCTCGGCTTCTTCATTAAAGCTTATGGTTGCCAATACATCTCTTGCTGTTCTGGATGAAGGCTCATAGGAAACAGACGGTTCCGGAACGGTATTATCAAACAACAGACTTTGACTTTTTCTGTATTCTGTATTTCCGACACTGTCGGTTGCCTTTACCCAAACCTCATATGTTCCGTCCAGGTCTTTTATGTTAATCTCTTCTCCGTTTTGACAAGCTATGTAACTGCCCGCTTCATCCCCCGTTTTTACAACGGCATATTGTACTTCTGCTATTCCATTTGCATCGTCTGCAGAAACTTTAACCGTTGCATTTTTATGTTTTTTGCTATCAAATTGCGTTGATTCAAAAACAATTACAGGATTGATTTTATCAATGTAGTTTACAGTCGCAGTAACATTAGCAACATTTCCTGCTTCATCAGATACCGCAAACTCAAAACTTCCGTTCAGGTCAAATGTTTTTTCGCTTTCAGTTATAAAGTTCACTGTTGAGGCATTGTCGTTTGCAGTGGCTTTTACAGTTACAGAACCATTCGTAGCTTTGTCTGTAGAATATGAAAGTTCAATCTCCGGCTTTGTTACGTCATAATAATATTTAACAGTGCTGTATTCGGAAATATTTCAGCTCTTATCCCTAAATCGCACGGATATGACATGTTCTTTTTCTTCGGCATCAAATGAAAGCGTTTTTTTACTGTAAAGGCTTTCCCACTCCTCTTCTTCTCCGTCAATGCTAAACTGCATGTATACAGCGCTTGAATAATTGTCATCAGCACCTATGTTCACACTTACATTATTGTTATTAACATAATAAACATCCGATTCTTTTTCAATAGTTCCGACAGGAGCAACCGTGTCAGGTATAAATGCATTGGATGTAAAAAGCTTTTCGTTACCCGCAACGTCAGTTGCCTTTATGTGGATATATTTTACAGTGCTTGTTGTATCTACTGTAATACTGCTGCCTGATAAATCGCTCAATGACTCGGGAAATGTTTCACTTTCCGAAACAGCGTACTTTATAACAAGCTCATCATTTGTTGAATAAGAATCACTGATGTTAAAAGCTACATCACAGCTTGTTTCACCCAAACTGTTTGCGTTTCCGTCAGGTATAATCTGTACAGTAGGTGCATCATTATCTAAGTTGAACCCACCGGAACTTGCTACTTCGATATTCCCAACTTTGTCAATAGCTTTAATGTGAAGATAATATGTTCCAGATACGCCGTCAAGGGTTTTTAATGTATTGCTTGCAGTTTCATTCCACTCACTGCTTCCGGCATCAGGCTTTTGTGCAGTTGTGTTCCATATATAATAATACTTGTCAACGCCGGATTTTTCATCTGCTACTCCAACGTTTACCGTATAGCTCTTTTGATACGCCTCCCCATCCAAAGGAGTTAGTTGTACTAAAGGAGCAATACTGTCAACCTGT
Organism: Clostridiaceae bacterium; assembly: GCA_012511915.1. Lineage (GTDB taxonomy): Bacteria > Bacillota > Clostridia > Monoglobales > Firm-18 > JAAZFB01. The sequence goes on along the minus strand of JAAZFB010000023.1, from coordinate 7,970 downwards.
AAGTTTTCAATTGTTTTTGTGTCTGTATTAGATACTTTATCGTTTGCTGTTATTACTATCTTATAAACCCCGTCCGATTGAGGAATTGAAATTCCGTCACCTACTGCGCCTTCAAGAACGGTTGCATCATTTCCGTTAATCCACTTGTAGGTAAGTGACTCCATACCTGAGTGGTTATCCGACGCACTTGCCGTAACGCTGATGACAATATTTGTATCTTCCGTAATCGTTGCGCTTGCAGTAATCAAAGGCACATCACAGTCCACATAATATGTATAAGGCGAACTGTAAGTGGCGGTATTTCCAACACTATCGACTAATTTTATGTGAAGGTTATAAATACCCGTGTTCACAGGAGATGCTACCCTTTTAGTAGTTATATCAACATTTGCTGCATAGGGGTATTGCGGCAGGTTTGTTCCGCTTGTCCAAGCTGCATATATCTCCTCTACACCTGCAATATTGTCAGCCGGTGTTAAGAGAACTTCAAATGTTTTCTGCCAGCCTTCCGGCTGTGTTGAAAATGTTGTGGTTGGCGCAGTTGTGTCAACGCTTACATATTTGTTGCTCATAAAACTGTTATAAGCGTTTGTGTCATATGTTTTCGACTCTGTTGCATGGTTTGAAACAGAATCCCGGATGCCGGAAAAATTAATAGATGCAATTTCGATGTTTATGACATCATCGCCGGGGGTAATTAAATATTCAAAAGAGGCAATTGTTGTGTCTGTTGTTGTTCTTTTTATATAAGTAGCGTTTTTGTTATTGCTCAAAGTAATTACAGGCGCACCGTCAACCCAGATATTTTCATGAAAAGTAACATCAAATGTCAGGATTTCTCCTGCCTTATATACAGCATTTGAGCCTGAGGTTGTAATTCCTGATACCTCCGGCGCTTTGTTATCTACGTAAAACCCATTCGATAAGTTCAGTGTTTGCGCAGCAGAAATTGAATTTAATGCATCATCCGACACAGTGAGACCGCTTATCCCTGTTACTGAAACAGCGAGGTTATCACCTAATGTAGTCGTGTCAGGAAGTGTAAAATCATAATATAATGTTGTTTTATCGGAACTTTGTCCGGCATAAACAGAGTTTGTGTCAAATGCTTGCGTACCCACCTTAAATTTTAGGTAACCGCTCGATGTAACGTTTACGGGTTCTGTAAACTGAATTTGATATCTTATCGTTGTTCCCTTTTTATATTTATTCGGTGTAGTTATAGGAGCAGTTACAATATATACAGGTGCGGTTTCATCTTTAAGATACACACCTATATCGTAAACTGACGGTCTGCCGGCAAGACTATTATCATTAGATATAGAAACCTTCATATTTGTTGTTCCTGCAGGAACAATTACATAATCAAAGCTTAGAGACCTGTATCCCCCACCGACTGTATATTTATCGTATGATACTTTACCTTGTCCTAAATAAGAGCCCCCGGAGCTGTAAAAATTTACAGTGATACTAGCTTTCATTTTTGAACTGGCCTGTTGCCAAAACATACCTTCTCCTCTGACTTTAAGCTGCCCTAAATTTGCTCTTGCTATATCATCCTGGTTAAGATAAACATACTGATAAGCTGCTAAATTATCAGACGTGCCTGAGCAAGCAAGTTTACCAATTCCATCCGTGTATTTATAAATCAAAGAACTGCCCGTATTGGTCCAACCCTCTGTTCCTTGTACCGGCTTTCCGTTTATCAGTAAATTTGATGATTCATGGCTGCTTGAATATGAGTAAGCAGCAGCTTGTATGCTATCATAACTGCAGCATACAAATAATGTTAGAAAAAATAATAGCATAGTGTACTTATGAATTTTATTCATAGCTCTTATCCCCCTTTTTTATCCATACCATATCAAAAATGCTTTTTTGCCATAATAAACTTTTTTTTGCCTTTCCTATATTAAATTCCGTTTCTGTTTTTGACCGGAATATTATTTTCTTACTTTTAACATTTTCATCTACACAAACGAAGGTGGCGTTTATATCATTTTCGGATACGTTGTAAACAGTAAACTTATCGCCCTCCCGTTTTGTGACAAACAATGAATACTGCTTTTCAAGACTTTCTTTTAAGGCATCCTGATTTAATGCTCCATTTCCGTAAAATTCATCATATCCGTCTTCCCCCAAATCAATTGAGGCGTTTTTATTAAATATTTTACTAAATTGCAAGGGGTTTTATAAAATTCCTTGTATATAATTTATAAAATTCCTTGTATATAATACCTGCAGTTATCAAACATGAACCAGTGTCAAAATAGTATTCAAATTAGAATGCCCCAAGACAGAGTATATATAACTTTTTATTATGTGGTTTTGTATATCATTTGTGCTTTTATTTTGCCTGTGGAAAGTTCGCTGACTTCCTTGGACAAAACAGATGTTGAAAAGCAGGAGCAGTGAACCGGTGTAAAAGGAGATTCTCGATGCCGTATGGCTCATAAAGAAATATGAGCCATACGGCATTTTTGTGCAACAAAAGGGCTGCCCGTATAATAGAATTTCTAAAACTCTGTTATACGGCAGCCCCTGTAAAGAATATACGGTCGGCAAACCGTTTCGGCATGCCTTGAGGTGTCGCCAATATAATAGCCTTATAGGTTTAGTGCATGCCTCCAGTTGTTACGGTTGGCATGACTTTGTAATCGTATAGGTATCCAGTATCTTTGTATCGGTAATCGCACCGGTGGTTCTGTCACAAACGTTCTGGTAAGTGGTCAGCGTAAAGGAGTTTTCCGTGTCCGTTGTCTTAACAGAAGCTATGCTGAAATGGGTCGTGTAATATCCCTCTATTTCTGAGAGAGTACTGTAATATCTTACAGCATTAGAGCCTACAACTGCCATATAGGAGGGATCCCTCCCGGTCGAGCCGGCACGGAAGCCGGTTGTATTCAAAGAAACATACACGGTTCCCTCCGGATCGGTCACAGTGTTCGTAATGTCTGTATTAACAGGCTGTCCGCCGTACATCTGATAGGTTCTGAAATACTGGTGCAGATGTCCGTTGAAAACAATATCTATACCGTTATCCGCTATAAAATCACTGCCACCCGGAAAGTAATTGTTAACTGTATTCAGACCATAGCCAAAGGGGAAATGGGAGCACAAAACTCTCCACTTAGTGTCTTGGTTTTCAGCCACAGTCTGCTCAATAAAGGCTTTGGTTTCTGCGATAGCCGCCGCACCCGTACCGTTGTGCATAATACCGATAAACAGAACATCCCCATAGGTATACCAGTAATTTCCGCCCAAATTTTTAGTATAGCCCGAGGTTTTGGACTGGTTGGGCATATTGAAGTGATGACCGAACAGGGACGCCTCCCGGGGCGACCACAGCATATCATGGGTTGTACCGGGCACAGCCGCCAGCGGAATGCTTTTCAACGCCGGACGACTGAAATAGGAGGTATAGTAGGATTCGATCCAGGGTAAATCCATTATGTCACCCATGGTGAAAATAAAGCTTGGCTCCTCACAGGTATTGACTGCCTTTGTGAGGGCAGAAACCAGCGGTGCGGCGGCACTGCCATTGGTGCAATGCTCATCCGAAAACAGTATGAATCGAAAGCCGTCCTCGGGGGTAGCGTCGGTTTTAAACTCATAAATACCCTGGCACCAGCCCAACTGGTCACCCACGCGATACACATAGGTTTTGCCGTATTCAAGGTCTGTGATGGTGGCCTTTGCCCAGGAATAGTCACCCTCGTGTTTAAAAATGGAATCCTCTTTGCCCTCACCCAAAGCCAGACCGTTATACTCCGTAACATCAACCGCCCCGCAGGTGCCTGCCGCCGTTATGGCGTTCTCCTCTGGGAAGGTAATTAAATCCGCTTCGGAGGTCTTGACGGCATATTGGATTCTGGCGCCATCGATCCCCGGCAAATCGTACCAGGCAAAATTCCGCTGGGTTTCATCAAGGCCGGGCGCAATGGTTAAGCACATCGCGCTGCGGTTTGTGGTGTAGCCCAGAACGTCAATTTCCTTAGTGTCCGCAAGCGGTATGCTCCGTTCGTAGCTTTCCCAAAGAAATGCCTTGGCACGAACGGTTCCCTGCGGAATATCTCCGTATTGGTAGGTAAATGCTCCGTCGTCGCCGGTAACCTTATCCGCTCTTGTAATGCCCAGCAGTTTATAGCCCTCTGTATAAAAGCCAATCAGCATGGTATATCGCAAGCCTTGTAAAGCGTATTGATTTTCGATTTGTGCAACAGCACTGCCAAATTGCGGCGTATCCAAATCAAATTGTACCAATTCGGAAATAACGCTTGCCTTTGTGATCGTTTCCGTCATTTTCTCACCGGCAATATTTAAAATTACCTGATAATTATTTACTTGATTGTCAGTGTTATACGTGAAGTCGGAAAATGTAAATTCAAATCGATAGCTGCCATCCGGCTCAATCACGCTCTGTCCGATGTACCCGATGTCGTCGGAGGTCAGGCTGTTTAAATCCGCGTTGCTTTCGACCAGCATCATATTTGCCGTATAGCCCGCGTCCGCCGCTTCCAGCTTCCCGGCCACACACACGTAGCTTTGCACGTCATAGCTTCGTAAGAACGGCGTTTCCTGCGCGAAACCACTTAACCCGACTGTACCGATCAGCAGCACTGTCAATATCAACAGGGCTGTTATTCTACGCATTGTTTTCATCGTAACACGTCCTTTCCTTTCCCTTTTTCTATTTTATTACCTTACACCCATACATTAAAGAGGTCAAATCACTGATGTCATTGTATAGGAAAATCTCCGCATACCTCACACCGGCGTAATTCCTTGCTAGCGATAAAGTGATTTCACTGCTTCCTTCTTCTATTGTCTGGTTTTGGAAAACTTCCAATCCCACCATCTGACTCAATTTGTTTTCACCATAGAGTGCAACAACAAAAACAGCGTTGTCTACTGCTTCGGCATTGTTTTGCAAATACAGCTGAATGGCGCCGCTAAAAACAGTACCGTTCTCCTGAATAATCAAACTGGTTCCCGTTGTTTTTATGCTGTAAACGCTCCGTGTTGTGAAGCTCAGATGATCCGCGCCACTCCGGCTGTTGCCCGAAAGAGAAGCAATCCCCGGATAGGTAATGGTGTATTCTGTGCCGGGCTCCAGCAGCACATTTGGTGTAATCCGAATCGTGTTGGCGCCCACACGTCTGACGACTGCCGGTACCCTTTCGTCCCCTTTATATAGCGCAACCGCGCCTTCGCCGTCCGCCGGATTCTTGCCCAAGGGCTGATTGAATGCCAACGTGATATAAGCCTGCGGTACAACCCCTGCCGCGCCGTCCGTTACGGAGCTATCTTCATTGTCAAGGCTGATTCCGTGGGAGACTGCCAGTCTGTATACCTTTATGTCATCCAGCCGGACGTCCATGTTTGTGCCGGTAATCCTGCCAACGGGATAAAAGGTCACCGGACTCGTCACAGGTCTGGCACGGCTGCCGGTATAAGTTACCTCATAGACCAAAAGACCGTTTTCATCAAATAAATAGCCATACTGGGCGTTTATGCCGACTTTCCACACCATTGTGTACCAGGTATTGGGCGTATAATAATAGGGTGACTGCCCGTCGTAGGCAGCTATGTAGTATTTGCCCTCGCTGTTTTTGCCGACCCTGAATATAGTTCTGCCAAACGAAACACTATTCAGGCTCATATAAAGCCCGTCGCCGCTCATCTCAGCAATGTTAATTTTACATTCAAAGTACAGGGTTTCGCTTTCGTCCAGCTCATAGCTTTGTGTCCATAGGTCCGCATTGCCGGCGCCGGTGTTATAAACCCGGATCCCCTGAGAGCCCTCGTAGCCGTAGCCGGTCTCAACCGATACATACGCATTGGTTTTCGCCAGCACACTGCTTTCGTACAGCGTGCCGCTTGTACCCGAAACGGCTTCCTCCAGCGTATCCTGCGCCCGAAACATAGGTCCGGATAAAATGGTGGTAAAGTTAAGGGTGGAGGTTCCCTCAATCGCGCCGCCCAAGGTGGTTGTCACACCGGAAAAGTCCAGCGTATAGCCTGTTGCAAAGGAAAGTGGCAGCAGGCTTTTGACCGTAAACCCTCTGGCGGTCACAGCAGAAATTTCTATGTCGATAGGCGTTTTGGTCGTGTCCGCCGTTTTATACAGCGTAACGCTGCTGCCTGCCACAGGTGGCAAAATATCCTGATTGAAGGCAAGGGTCAGGTCGTCCTCCAAACCGATTTCGGTCTGCCCCTGTGCAAAAGATGTGCCTGCCGGGTCAAGATGGACGGGTTCAATCTCCACATGATCGGGGTCATAGCTGGTAAAGGCAATGGTTTTCTGACCGGTCAGCGCCAATCCGGCGGCATTGCTCACACCGGAAACATCCAGAGTATACTGGGTGGCAAGTGTTAATGGCTGGATTGGCTTCACGGTGAAACTGTGAAAGGTTTTATTTGTCAAGGTGACGGCGATGGGCGCTTTGGTATTGTCCGCCGTTTCATACAGCGTTACCGCATCGGCGGCACCCTCTGCAATACTCTGGTCAAAACCCAGGGTAAAGACTTGATTCAACGGGATGTTGACGGTGCCGTCCGCTATACTGGTTCTGGTTGGATCAAGGCTGACCGCCTGACTTGCCGCGGTATATTCAGTCATAGAAAAATCGTCTACAACAGCACGCACGGGTTCTGTCGTTACGTTACCGCAGATAAAAACCGGATAGCAATAAATCGGTGAATCTGCCAACTTAACAGTTATCGCCTTGTTTGTTGATATACAAACAGTATTATTTTCGTCGATCACATAGCTGTTTACCTGCTTGCTTGTTCCCATACCCGTTATCTCATAAACCATGGTGTACCATACACCGACCAAAATCGTGTAGCCGGTATTCACTATTGTACTGCCATAAGAGGAAAACGCACCGGCCAAAACGCTGCTCGGCGCTGTTTGATCTGTCTGAAATACGCCAAAAGCAATTTGCGCGTCTGCCGGCAAACCCTCAAATTTAATTTTATGCTGCACAAGAATCGTGCTGCCCCCTGTCATGGTTATACCCTTTGTCATAATGGAGGAGACTCTGTAGTTGCCGCTGGCGTATTTTGTTGTATCGCTGTGCAGATACAAACCTCTTGTGCCGTTATAACCTATCCCTTCCACCAGGGATATATGCTTTGCCCAGCTATCGCTGCCGGGTCTGATAAAAGCTCCGCTTGCAGCGTCACTGGCGTAATAATAGCCACTCGCGTGTTCGATCACGCTGCCCGCTTCAAAATTATCTGCTGTCCGGGAGGTGTATTCCGCTGATACAGGCGGTATGACTGCCTGTGTCATAAGTATGAATACACTAAGCGCCAAAGTAAATGTTTTTTTCAACATACCATACCAATTCCTTTCTGCCATACTCTGAACCCCCTTTATTTATTTTATAACTTTCCATATTTGATTATAATGTTCCGTTTTTCATTTGTAAATGTAATATTCTTCGCGATTTTTGTAAGATCCTACTTTGTTGTGATACAATTGATAGGTGACAAATAAAAAAGAAAATAGACTCCAAATATGATATAATGTTTAACGTTCAAAAAAACAAAGTATCAAAGGAGCTATTTTCATATGAATATATTAACATCAAATGCACACTTTCGTCAACGAGTAGTAAAAAAAGTTATAAAATAGGAGTAACGGAAGCAAGCAAGTAGTATCGTATCAGCAGAAATGCAATTTATGAGTGGCGTGCAAAATATGACGGAAAGAGCTGGAAAAGCCTTGTGTACAAGAGCCACAGGCCGCATCATCATCCAAACGAAAACACACAGTAAGAAAAAGACATGATTCTAAGGCGGTATCCGAGATATTTTGACGCTTACATATATCTGTAAGCGTCAAATAGAAACGAACCTGCGATAAAAAACACCGCTTCAAAAGCGGCATTCGATTATCTGCAAAGTGTCTGCGCGGCTTCACTCCAAGGCAGGCAACTTTTTGCCGAGCGACCTTGCGG
>JAAZFB010000240.1 GCA_012511915.1 Clostridiaceae bacterium | reverse complement strand
TTACTATATTGACAAGGTTAAAGCAAGTGAGATATAATATAGGAACGGTAGGCAATAAATGAACAGTAAAAGCATGGCAAAACATTTGAATAGAAAATTGACTGACTGGGTGGACTCGGTTAAAGATGAAAAGGTAGCCAAGGCTATCAAGGAAAATGCGATAATAACGGGCGGTGCGTTAGTATCGCTATTAAATAATGATGAGCCGAACGATTATGATGTATACTTTAAGACCTATGAATCGTGTTTAATGGTTGCGAAATATTATGCAGAGCAATGGAATGAAATGTACCCCGAAAAACCGCATGTAGAGATAAAGACAGAAAATGATAGAATCACAGCCTTTATTGAAAGCGATGGCATAGCAGCAGAAGATAATGAAAACATGATAGATGACGAAACCGAGCCTAGAGTGGAAGCAGAAGAAACAGAGCAAAGCGAAAGGCCAAAATACAGGCCAAGGTATTTCTCAACAAATGCCATAAGTTTATCCGATAAAATACAGCTTGTTATAAGGTTTTACGGTAGTGTAGATGAAATCCATGAAAACTATGATTTTATACACTGTACCTGCTCTTATGACTACAAGGAAAACAAAGTAAACTTGCCGGCAAGGGCATTGGAGGCAATTATAAATAAAGAAATGTATTATACCGGCAGCAAATACCCTTTATGCTCTATTATCCGTACACGAAAATTCATATCAAGGGGTTGGTTTATAAACGCAGGGCAATACTTGAAAATTTGTTTGCAGTTGAATGAATTAGACTTAAAGGATATAAAGGTATTCGAGGATCAGCTTGCAGGTGTAGACAGCTATTATTTCAGCCAGGCAATTACAGCGATAAGGGAAAAGCAAGCAGTAGACCCAACCTTTAAGGCAGACAACACCTATTTATTTGAACTTATCAATAGAATATTTTAAGAAAGGAGTAAAAAATAAACTATAGGCAAAAACCATATAAACAAACAAATTAAACATTGGAGGAAAAGAAATGAGCAAAAACAATTATCTGGCACAGCTTAGTGCCGCAAGGACAGGACAACAGCAGAAAAAACCGAACCTAGACAAGGCTATGGCCGACATCAGACAATACTCAGATTCTCTTAGTGGACTTAAGACCGAGGACTTGAACGAACTTAATGAGTTAATGGACAAGGTAGACGGGCTTGCGGATGTATTTTCAAAGTATGATAAGCTTTCAGGGAAAATTGAAGCTTTGCAGAAAAACGCAGCTTCCATTGAAGCCTCGCTCGGAGATTTAGCCGAGTTGCAAGATGAAACACAAGTAAATCCGTTTGAAGGTTACACGGAAGAACAGACCCTTGCTATCAATGTACAGCTTATCAAGGAATTTGAAGCCGAAAGCAGATTATCCAAGGACTTACTCAAGCTATCGGAATCACAAATCTTAGAAGAAGAAGTGCCGGAAGAAGTGCCTGCGTTTGAAGGGCTAACAAAAGAGCAAACCGTACAGGTTTATATGCAAGTAATGGATGAATTTGAAAATAAGACCGAACTTGCAAACAGGCTTGCATATAACGCGGAGGTGGAATAGATGTCGGAAAACAAAATCATTGAAGCAAAATTTACCGAAATAATTGAGCCTGATATAACTAAAACCGAAAAAGAAAAAACAACTAAAGCAAAAGAAGAAGAAAACGTTACGGACTTGATTGTGTTTACGGCTAAAGCCGTACAGCCGATTAAAGCCGAATATTTGGAGTTATCAAGCAGATATGTTGAAATCAGGACAAGGTTGCATGAGTTAGTCGATAGTGTAAAAGATGTTGAAGTTACGGAAGATTATTTGGACGAAGCAACAAAAATCCAAAGGGAAGTAAATAAACTTTGGAAAGAAATTGAAACCGCAAGAAAAGATTATCGTAATTTTGTGGACTCTGTTTTTTATGACCCGATTGCAGAAAAAATCGAAAAAGAAATCAAACTTGTGTTCCAAGAATGGGAAAACACCTTTAAGGCAAGTAAGACTAAAATCGAAAACGAACTTCTAGAACAACGTATAAACAAAACTGCTGAATGGTTTTCTAAGACCGCAGCAGAGGCAGGACT
>JAAZFB010000239.1 GCA_012511915.1 Clostridiaceae bacterium | reverse complement strand
TGATAATCCTGTTACGGAGGACTGCCCTTTTACAATGGCTGTAATGCGCAATGGGGAATACATAGATGGACAAACAGGAATAATTACTCAAGGGGAAAAAAGCGCTCCCTTCACTCTTGTACTAAAAACAGACATGGAATATGAAATTCAAATTATTTTTGAAGATGGCAAACATATGCGCACAGACCTGCAAATTACCGTGGATGATGATATTGATGACTATATCATTAAAATACCCGTTGCAAACAAAATTTCCGCTTACATCACCTTGCCCCCGACCTACGAAAATGACGAGGGTGTTTCACTGACTGTAAGCATGCAAGGTGCAAGTGAGCCGTATTATTATTTGGACAAACAAGAAATATTTATCCCGGCAGGTGTGTATTCCGCTGCCGTTGATTTGTATAGTGATATGGATTTAGATGCAATTGTCTTTTATGAATATGTTGGAAATTATGACAGACTTTATTATGGTGGATACTACAACAGCAACGGAACTGTTTCAAAGGTATGTTATGCTGAAATAGTCCGAAACGGCGAGATTGTAATACCTATGCTTGTGACAAAAACTGTTACTGTAAATTTATCTTTGCCGAATAATCTAACGGCAGATAGCACAATGAACTGTAATGTATATAGGTATGATGAAAACTACACGAACCCTACCACAATTGATTATACCCATATTATTCAACCAAGTCTTTCATCACCAGGCGGGATTGAACAAGGTGAAAATCAGGGTAATATACTGCTGAAATTCCCGGACGAAATTGGGCTTATTTCATATAAAATAGAAGTGCGTTATCAACCAAGCTTGCAGTTTGGAGAAAATAGGTTTTTCCCTAATGCTTACTATAAAAGTAATGGTTCTACTGCATTCCGGGGACGTGGGGATACAGTATCTCTGCAAACGGATACGGTGGATATACAGTTTTTAATGCAAACCCCTGTCGAGGGAAAAATCGAACATGCGGGTTTATGTGTTCCATACATGATTACCGCCCACACAGCAGATGGCGAAACCGTTTCAAGCCATATGTATGAGCCTGATGAAGACAGTTATAGATTCAACATACCCACCGGTGATGAAAAAAATACATTTTCCATTCGCTATACATTCGACTTGGAAAAACATTTATATTATAGTAACAATGGCACTACTGATGATATTGCCTATGCCACACCTGTATATTGTAGGCAAGGAGCAAGCGGTATTGATTTTGATACGACTAATTTTATCCCGCCTTATCCAATTGTTGCTGAAGTATCAAGTAGTAATAAAATTTACATTAGGAAAATTTTAGAACATCAAGATATAGAATACAATATTTCGGTATGCTTCTATGACGAAAAGGAACAGTTGCAAAGGTTTGTGCAAGAGAAAGCATATTTAACAGAGGATTATTACAAAACCATTGATTTGAATATGGATAGATATAAGCAGAGTACTCAAGATGCATATTCCATAAAGGTTTTTATTTGGAATGAAAAAATGCAGCCGTTAATGCTGCCGATAGTCATTTGAAAAGGTGCAGTTTGGTTGCTTCAATGATTGCAGATTATAGCGAATTATGATACAGTGTAATGACCCCCCTGACTCAGTTCAAAAAGGAACAGCACATTATACTAAACACTAATAAAAACCGACTGTCTTTGCGGTCTTTTACCCGCTCGACTTTCGAATTTTTCGGTTAAATAACAATGGTTATACTAAATTCAATCAAATATAGTGTTATATTTGCGAGATGATTTTTTGCTGAGCAAGGCATGGGTTCTTTTGAATGCTTTTTGCATTCAAAACGGTTCCATAACGATGCTCAGTGGAAAATCAG
>JAAZFB010000238.1 GCA_012511915.1 Clostridiaceae bacterium | reverse complement strand
GCTCTATACGGTCGGGCAGACGGCATAAAGGCAATCAATTATATTTACGGCCTTGGTGGCAGAGATGTCAACACTGACGATATATTAAGTGTTTATACACGCCTTTGTGATATTGTGGACTCGGGTAATATAGGCGAAGTCTATAATTATCTTGGCGTTAGGGAATAGGATGTTTAAATCTGAATATATTCAGACTTATATACCTGTGGTGGTTGCACACAAAATGCGTAATGTAGGCGCCGTTAGCGCCCTCATTTTTGGTGCATAACCATCTTTATGCCTTATCCGGCTCACGGTAAGTGCGTAAAACAATTATTAATTAAATTTTGTGAGCCGGAAAGGCTAATGGTTATTATTATGGCTTATAATTTAAAAGAATCAGCAAATAAACCCGAAAGATTAGCAGGAGGGCACAGAATGTGCGCGGGCTGCGGTGCACCGGTTGTTGTAAGGGCTATTTTAAGAGCACTTAAAAGTGATGACCATGCAGTAATTGGCTCGGCCACCGGTTGCCTTGAAGTGTCAACTTGTCTTTACCCCTACACCTCATGGCAAGACAGCTTTATTCATTCAGCTTTTGAAAATGCAGCTGCATCTGTTTCAGGTGTAGAAGCTGCCTACAATGCATTAAAAAGAAAAGGCAAAATATCGGGGGATACAAAGTTTATCACTTTCGGTGGCGACGGCGGAACTTATGATATAGGACTACAATCCCTTTCGGGTGCAATGGAGCGCGGGCATGACATGGTTTATGTTTGCTATGACAACGGTGCATATATGAATACCGGTATACAGCGTTCTTCTGCAACACCTACTTTTGCAGATACTACCACCTCACCCGTTGGTAGCGTTGTTCCAGGCAAACAACAGCTGAAAAAAGATTTAACGCTTATTATGGCAAACCACAACATTCCATACGTTGCACAAACAGCACCTATGGGTAATTTTAAAGACATTTATACTAAAGCAGAAAAGGCTATATATACACCCGGTCCTGCATTTATTAATGCTTTTGCGCCTTGTCCGCGCGGCTGGCGTTATGAAACACCACTGCTTATGGATATAATAAAGTTAGCGGTTGACTCTTGTGTATGGCCTCTTTATGAAATCGAAAATGGAAAGCTTACCGTTACCTACAAACCAAAGAACAAACTGCCTGTAGAGGACTTCTTAAAATCTCAGGGTAGATTTAGGCATATGTTTAAAAAGGGTAATGAATGGACAATAGAACAATTCCAGAAAAATATCGATGAGAAATGGGAACACCTGCTTAAAATGGAAGGATAATTGAATAAAACCCCTCTTATATGTCAAGAATCTAACGGGAGGGGTTTTTTTATGATATTTTTTAAACAAAGGTTACTTACTTCTATTTTTATCGGACTTATGATAACCGGCATCTTAATGCACTATCTGACAACCGTAAAAGCAGATATTGAAAATAATGTGATACGTTTTCACGTGGTGGCAGATAACGACAGCAAAGAACAACAACAGCTAAAACTTGATGTAAAAGATACTGTGGCGCAATATATTGAAAAAAAATTGCAAAACTGTGAAGAGGTTCAACAAGCATACGATATCATAACCGCTGAATTAAACAACATAGCGGATATTGCGTGTCAAAAAGCACAATCTGAAGGCTTTTGCCATACAATAAAGTCTCAAATAGGGAACTTCTATTTTCCAACAAAGCAATATGAAAATTTTCAGTTGCCCGCAGGTAACTATAACACGTTAAGGATTACAATAGGCGAGGGTACGGGTGAAAATTGGTGGTGTGTATTATACCCCCAGCTTTGTTTTATATCCTGTGATAGCGGCAGGATAAAGGCCGAAAAAATTCAACTGTTAAAAAAGGTACTTTCCGAAGATGAATATAATATAATCTCAAATTCAGTAAATAAAAAACTACCCGTAAAAATTAAGTTTAGGTTGTTAGAGTTGCTGTGTCCCTAGTACACTGTCAACTCTAAAATTATAATATAATGGCGAGGATATTTTTTGCAAGACAAGGCGGAGGATTGAGGCATACTGTATGTATACCGATTGACGACAACGCAGTATTACAGAAAATAGGCCGCCAGTATAAATGAGATTTAGGGTTGACCGTGTACTAGCTTACTCTTCCATCGTCCGGAACGTATAAAGATTGTGTTTAAAACTAAAGAGGCAATCGGCGAGAGAGTAATAGCCAACGCTACACCGTTAAAGCCCATATATCTTGATAACAACGCCGCAAGTGGAACACGCAATAAAATTGAACTTACTAAAGAGCTGATAAGCGTTAGATTTGTACATCCTGCACCTACCAATAAGCCGACTTGAGAAAATGTGACAGATAAAAATATATATTCACCGCAACTAATACGCAAGAAAGTTTTACCGGCTTCCACAACGTCTTGTTCTGTAGAGAAAATCCTGATAAATGATGCCGCATTTACAAAAATCACTATAGAAAATACTGCAACAATCGGCAATATAAGTCCCATTCCTGTCATCATAGTGTGTTTTGCCCTTTTCAATTCGTTTGCGCCAATATTTTGGCCACTCATAGCAGATATTGCAACCATCATTGCTGCAGCAGGCAAAATAGCAAAAGCGTTTATTTTGCCTGCTATTCCCGATGCCGCCGATGCGACAACCCCAAAGGAATTAACGATAGATGTTAAAAATAAAAAGGAGAAAGAAACAATAGTCTGTTGAAATGCCATAGGCGATCCTATAGCCAACAATCGTGTTGTGATTGTTTTTTCAAAGCGAATGTATGTACGCTTAAAATTCGGGAATATTTTTCTCCGTTTCACAATAAAAAATGACAGTATCACGCTAAGTGCTTGTGACCCCACCGTCGCATACGCAGCACCTGCGGCACCCATATTATAATATCCGACTAAAATTAAATCCCAAATAACATTTGTTATAGCGGCAATTGCAACCATAAGAAGAGGTGTCTTTGAATCGCCCATACCGCGTAAAATACTGCTTATCACATTATAACCCATTATAAATATTGTGCCCGACATACAAATAATATAGTATCTGTATGCCTCATCGAATGCTTCGGCAGGAGTATTCAGCAAATTCAATATTTGCACACCAAAAAAAAGTGAAATAGCAGTTACAATTATAGCAATAACGGCAAACAACGCAATAGCATTACCAATGGTTTTGCTCTGAAGCTCGTGTTCCCCCGCACCCTCGTATTGGGCAACCAACACTGTTGCACCTGTTGCAAAGCCCATTAGAAACATTGTAATCACATGAGTAAATTGTCCGCTTGTAGATACTGCACTTATAGAGTTGGATCCGGAAAAAAAGCCCACTATAATCATATCCGCAACTGCATACAATGCCTGTAATAAGTTTGCCAAAAGCAATGGTATGGCAAACTTAACAAGAGTCTTTGCAACACTGCCCTCCGTTAAGTTTTTTTTCATAGTTGAAGTTCACTCCGATTTTATTAAGATGATAGGCAATGCATCAATTTTAGCAGTTATCGTATTTTATGTCAAGGACATATTCAGTTTGGGCATTTATATTATGTATATTATTCTCTTCTGCTTTGTAATTCGGCAAATACCTCCTCCGGTGTAACACCGGTTTGCTTAAGTAAAACTAACAAATGATAAAGCAAATCAGCACTTTCATAACGCACTTCATCTTTTGAGCTATTCTTTGCTGCAATTATAACTTCTGCAGACTCTTCACCTATTTTTTTACAAATTTTATCTATCCCTTTATCAAAAAGGTAATTTGTATAACTGCCCTGTTTCGGTCGTTTTAACCGATCGCTTATAATATCATAAATGTGGTATAAAACATTAGAATTCGGTATGGTAGTTTTACTTTCATCCTCTGTCAGACTTCGGTAAAAGCATGAAAAATTGTCTGTATGGCAAGCGGCACCGACTTGTTCTACTATCAACAAAATACAGTCGCCATCACAGTCAATAAATATATCCTTTATTAATTGATAATGCCCGCTTTCTTCCCCTTTGACCCAAAGTTTTTGCCTGCTTCTGCTGTAATACACTGCTTTTTTCGTTTCTAATGATAGCCGCAAGCTTTCCTCATTCATATATGCCTGCATAAGTACGGCATTTGTACGATAATCTTGAACAACAACGGGAATTAAGCCCTTTTCATCATATTTAATTGTTTCTGTTAACATTTTACTGGCACACCCTTTTCACTCAAAAATTTCTTTAGTTCACTAATTTTCACTTCGTTAAAATGGAAAAGTGATGCTGCAAGTACTCCTTCTACTCCGCCCTTTTCAAAAG
>JAAZFB010000237.1 GCA_012511915.1 Clostridiaceae bacterium | reverse complement strand
GAGCCCTAAACAACCAAATCCGCATACCTTATCGCCTCCGGCAAGGTTATATGCAACTTCGCAATTTTCTATGCCTTTGTAAATATACTTTTTCTTTGCTTCGTTTTCAATGCCCCTGCAAAGAACTACCGCGACCTTCTCTTGAACAGGCGAGTTTTGTATACCCATTATTTCCGCAAGTTTTTCACTTGTTTTCAAACCGCCTACAGGGCATGCATTAACAGACGCGTTCCCTTCGGCAATTGCCTTGGCAAGAGAAGCACAACCGGCAAAACCGCATGCCCCACAATTTGCACCGGGTAATGCCTCGGTTAGAATTGGTATTCGTTCGTCTTGCGATACTGTAAGATATTTAGAAGCCGTTGCTAATAACAACCCGAGAACAAGCCCGGTTAACCCAAGCGCGGCAACAGCAATTAATATTTGCATTATAATCAACCTCTTTCAGTTAAAGTTTTAACCCTGAAAAGCCAAGGAAAGCTATAGAAATAAGTCCGGCTGTAATCAATGCAATGGGAAAGCCTTTCAAAAACTCCGGTATATCGGAAAATTCAAGCTGCTCTCTTATTCCCGCAAACAATACAATTGCAACTGTAAAACCTATTGCAGCAGTGGCACCGAAAACAACTGATTTTATAAAATTATAATTGTTTTGGATGTTCAGCAAAGCCGAACCGAGCACGGCGCAATTGGTTGTAATTAAAGGCAAATATATTCCCAAAGCGTTATATAACGCGGGGAGCATTTTTTGTAAAAACATTTCCACAAGTTGTACCAATGCCGCAATAACCAAAATAAAAGCTATTGTTTGAAGATAATCAAGCCCGAACGGCTTTAAAATAAAGGTGTCAACACACCATGTTATGGCGGATGACATTGCCATTACGAATGTAACCGCCATTCCCATGCCTAATGCTGTTTCTATTTTCTTCGAAACGCCCAAAAAGGGGCAAATACCCAAGAACTTAACAAGTACAAAGTTCTCAATAAATATTGCCGAAATAGAAATTACCAGGATTTCTTTAAGCATTGTTTTTCCTCCCTCTTAACCTTATTAAATTAATAGTGCCAAGTATAAGACCGAGCAGTATAAAGGCACCCGGAGGCAAAATTGCCATTATGGCGGGTTGGTATCCGGCACCAAAAATGGAAATGCCGAATATTGTTCCGTTTCCGATTATCTCTCTTACCGACGCTAATACAAACAATCCAATGGTAAAGCCGAGCCCCATAGCTAAGCCATCAATCGCACTTTTTATCGGACCGTTTTTAGAGGCAAAAGCTTCTGCCCTTGCAAGTATTATACAATTAACAACTATAAGCGGTATATATATGCCCAATGACTTTGAAAGAGCCGGAACGTACGCTTTTAATAATAAATCCACAAGCGTTACAAAGCCGGCAATTACCACAACGAACGAGGCAATTCTGATTTTTTCCGGCACATATCGTCTTATCAGCGAAATAGCGAGATTTGAACACATTAATACTAAAGCGGCGGAGAGTCCCATACCGATTCCGTTTATAACCGAAGTCGTTACGGCAAGCAATGGGCACATACCCAAAAGCTGAACAAAAGTGGGGTTTTCAGTTATAATTCCGTTTATAAATGTTTTTTTCATTTATTTAGCACCTCTTGGACTGCCGCTAAGGCATCATTAACGCCTTTTGTAACGGCTTTTGATGAAATAGTCGCGCCGGTTACAGCTTGTATTTCATTGTCGGCGGGCATACTTTTGCTCACTTTTATATCTGCGCCCTTACCGATAAATTGATCGCTAAATTCGGGATTACCCACTTCTGAACCAAGGCCGGGTGTTTCTTTTGCATTGTCTATAATGCTGATGTTAATAACGGTTAAATCGTCTTTTACCCCGACCATCATGGATATTTCACCGCCGTAACCTTTGGGACTACACGCAACAGCGAATACTGAGGAGTTATCATCAGTTTGGTATTGCGTTATGGTGGTAACCGAACTTTCCGGCTTGGTATATTCAATTTGTTTTGAGCTTTTTATATCAATATTATTTTTGTCTCCCAACACTGTAAGTTGTGCCTCTGCCGTTGTCTGTTTAGAAAGCTCTGCAATTCTGTCTTTCGTAATGTTGTTTCCTATGGCAAGCACAAGTGCAACCACTGCCGTAATAACAAACAAAGTACCGGATAACCTAATATACTCACGCATTTTTAAGACCTGCCTTTCCAAAACGTCTTGGAGCAGTTGCCTTTTCAATTAAGGGAGAGGCAACATTCATCAACAGTATCGAATAGCTTACCCCCTCGGGATATCCCCCTGCAAACCTTATTATTACGGTAACAATCCCACAACCAACCCCGAATATAATCATACCTAGCTTTGTAACCGGTGTTGTGGAATAATCGGTTGCCATAAAAAATGCTCCGAGGAAAAGTCCGCCCGACAATATGTGCAACAGCCAATCACCATTGAAATAACCGTCACCGCCAAATATCCATGAAAGTAATCCAACAGTAATGATAAAGGCGGCAGGCGTGCGTAATGTTATAACTTTTCTGATTAATAAATATACAAGACCTATTAATAGAGCTATTTTCGACGTTTCACCTATACAACCGGCAACATTCCCTAAAAATAAGTCTATGTAACTAACTGTAGTCTCCGCAGCGAGAGGAGTTGCTGAAGATACCGCGTCCGGGGATAAAATGGGTAAAAGCTTTGTACCGGGATTTACAAAGGTTGTCATAATAGCCGGCCATGATGCCATTAAAAACCCGCGTGCCCCAAGTGCAGGGTTTAGAAAGTTATGTCCTAATCCACCGAAACACATTTTTACAATTATTATCATAAAGAAACTTCCGACCACCGGGATCCAAGTCGGGACAGTCGGTGGCAGATTAAGAGCAAGCAGCAAACCGGATACAACTGCGCTGAAATCATAAATCGTAGTTGGCTTTTTAAAAGCTACATTCCATAGATGTTCAAAAGCTACCGCACTTGCAATGGATATTATGGAGATCAATGCAGCGCGATAACCGAAATAATATACACCTGCGACAAGTGCGGGTAAAAGAGCTATTATTACATCTTGCATTATAATAGAGGTATTGTTCTTTGTAAAAATATGAGGTGAGGCATTTACCTCCAACAGATTGTCCATTATAGTCAGCCCCTCTCTTCCGTTTTTTTACTATTGTTTATTTTGTGCAATTTTTTCTTGGCAATACGAATGTGTTGAAGCGGGTCTTTTCCTGCGGGGCAGATATATGTGCACGAGCCGCATTCAATACAATCGGATATATTATACTTCTGCAGCATATCGGCATCAAACTTTACGCAGTACTTGTCAATTATAGTAGGCATAAGGTTCATCGGACACGCCTCGACGCATTTTCCGCAACGTGTGCAGTTAGTTGTTATTTTAGTACCGATATCCTTTTCTGTAAGCGCAAGTAAAGCGCCGGTACCTTTTATAATGGGGACTTCGGTTGAGTGGATAGCAATACCCATCATTGGGCCACCCAAAAGAATTTTTACAGGTTGGGTTATAAGACCGCCTGCACCGGTTATCACATCAGCAACCGGTGTTCCGATAGGCACTCTAAAGTTTTGTTTGTTAGTTATTGCACTACCCGAGACGGTTACAATTCTGGTGATAAGTGGCATACCCGTGGTTAACGCCCTTGATATGGCACAGCAAGTATCCACGTTAACCACCAACGCGCCGACATCAACCGGTAGGCAGCCGGGAGGAAGTTGTTTTCCAAGCACTGCATATAATATTTGTTTTTCGCCGCCTTGTGGATATTTGGTTTTAACTTCTACCGTTTTAATTTTATCGTTTTGTTTGTATAATGGGCTTTGACTAATTTTGGCTATTGCATCTTTTTTGTTTGATTCAACTACTATAATACATTCTAACGCATCAAGCGCTTTAAATAGAAGGTTGCAACCTACTAACAGTTCGTCTGTATCCTCAAGCATAACACGATAATCGGAAGTTAAATAAGGCTCACATTCAGAACCGTTTATAATAATATGGCGTACTTGTTTACCCTCAGGTGGGGATAACTTGACATGTGTGGGAAACGCTGCACCACCCATGCCGACTATGCCTGCATCGCTTACTGCCTTTGCGATTTCCTCTTTAGTAAGCTTATCCGGTTGACTGTACGGTTTTATCTTGTCATGGATTTGGTATTCATTGTCATTCTCTATAATAATGGAATTGATATAGCTGCCGTTGGGATGCAACCGAGGTTCTATTGCGACAACCGTTCCGGAAACGGAAGAATGATGGTTTGCGGAAATATACCCGCCTTGTTTTGCGATTAGTTGACCAACCTTAACGCTATCACCTACATTTACAACAACTTCACTTGGAGCTCCGGTATGCTGTATTACTGGGAAAATCATAGTTTTGGGAGCAGCCAGTTCTTGGATCTTTATATCTTTGGTATGTGCCTTGTTGTCGTAAGGGTGCACGCCACCTTTGAAGGTTGGCAACATAAAGGGTATTTGAAACAAAATGATGCCTCCTTGATAATATGAACTTTTACGAATTTGATATAATTACTATTAAAAATCAACATGACTATTATACTACCATCATAGCAAAATTACAATATCTTTTTGTTTTAATAAAAAGTTGACTTTTAACGAAAGAGGAGTGGCGACGGAGCGCATGAAAAATGACCACGTTTTTAGTGGTCATTTTTATTACAGCGAAGAACGTTGGGACGAAATGGTCTGAGTGGGGAGACTCGAACTCCCGGCCTCTTGAACCCCATTCAAGCACGCTACCAAACTGCGCCACACCCAGATTAATGATTTTCCTCACGGTTACTGCATTTGTTGTAGTTGCATAATCACTATGATTGAGTATCTGCTGATACTTGACGACTTCAACACTGCACAGTAATTATTATAAAATTTTTCTTCACCCATGTCAAGAAGTTTATTTTTTTTTGTTGACATTGTTTAAAAACTATGGTATTATCGATAACAAGCAGAGCGTAGTTGAGATGAGTTAAAGATGAGTAGAGGTAATTAAAACCTTAATAGTTATTATCAATCCTCTGCTAAATAATTTTACGGAGGTATTTTTATGTCAAAAAAAGTTCCAAACAGAATTTTACTTACAGAAGATAGGATTCCAAAGCAATGGTATAATGTACGCGCGGATATGCCGGAGCAGCATGAGCCATATCTTAATCCCGCTACAATGAAACCGGTTGCACTTGATGATTTAACGCCTATTTTTGCAGAGGAGCTATGCAAGCAAGAGGTTACACTTGAACGGTTTATAGATATTCCGGAAGAGGTGTTAGATTATTACAGAATGTTTCGCCCGTCACCGATGATTAGAGCGTATAATTTGGAGAGATTGCTTGATACTCCTGCCAGAATTTACTACAAATATGAGGGTAATAATACCTCGGGCAGCCACAAGCTCAACACGGCAGTAGCACAAGTTTATTACAACAAAAAACAAGGTATAGACAGTATGACAACTGAAACGGGAGCGGGGCAATGGGGCACGGCCTTGGCGATGGCATGTGCATATTTCGAAGTTCCGCTGCAGGTGTTTATGGTTCGGATTAGTTATGACCAAAAACCGTACAGAAAAGAAGTAATGCGGACATACGGTGCTACTGTATATGCAAGTCCAAGCAATAAAACTGATGTAGGCAGAGCAATTCTTGCAAAAGATCCACATAACACCGGCAGTTTGGGTACGGCAATAAGTGAGGCTATAGAGACTGCTCTTAAAACGCCCAATACACGCTACAGCCTTGGTTCTGTTCTTAACCATGTAATGCTACATCAGTCAATAATAGGTATCGAGTCCAAAATACAGCTTGAAATGGTAGACGAATATCCTGATTATGTAATAGGCTGTGCGGGTGGTGGCTCTAACCTCGGTGGGCTCATGTCCTCATTTATGCAAGATAAGCTGACAGGCAAGGCAAATCCGCATTTTATTGCGGTTGAGCCGGCGGCATGCCCCTCGTTTACGAGAGGTGGATACGCATATGATTTTTGTGATGTCGGGCATATTACCCCCCTTGCAAAAATGTATACACTAGGTAGCGGCTTTATACCCACAAGCATACATGCGGGCGGGTTACGTTATCATGGTATGTCTCCTACTTTGAGCAAGCTGTATCATGACGGCTACTTGGATGAAGCGAGGGCAGTTGGGCAAAAAGAGGTTTTTGAAGCGGCTGTCTTGTTTGCAAAACATGAAGCAATACTGCCCGCACCCGAGTCGTCTCATGCAATAAAAGCGGCAATAGATGTTGCCCTCGAATGCAAAGAGCGGGGCGAGGCAAAAACTATTCTTTTTGGGCTTACCGGTAACGGAACCTTTGATTTGGCGGCATATGAAAGCTATAACGATGGCACGATGGAAAGCTATGCTTTATCAGATGAGGATATCAAAAAAGGGTTGTCAACACTTCCGCAGATATAGAATTACATTATGTAATGATGATTAATTATTAATTTTGTTGACAAAACAGATGAATAATTATATAATATCATCTATGAAAATTGATTTAATTTCTTTATTCAGTAGTGACGGCTTTGAAATACCTTTTAACTTTAAAATAAGTTCAAAAGAACAAGCTCTTGACATTACGGCAGATGTGGTCGGCATATTAAAAAATTTTTCCGGTATGGCGCATTTAGAAGCCGACGTTGGGGTAGTAATAAATACCCAATGCGCAAGATGTTTAGAACCGGTGAAATCCGAGATTGAGTTCACCATAATAGAGAAGGTCGAAGATGATGAAAATTTAGACGGCTCTTTATTGGACGTAGGTAATATTGTATTGCAAAACATTCATCTTAATTTGCCTATAAGATTTGTGTGTGATCCAAATTGTAAGGGTCTTTGCCCTAAATGCGGGGCTAACCTTAACAATGGGTTATGCAAGTGCGACAATGAAATTGTCGACGAACGATTTTCGGTGCTTAAAAAACTGCTTGATTGAGAAAATCCGGAGGTGAAAAGTATGGCAGTACCAAAAAGAAGGGTATCAAAACAAAGACGTGACAGCAGACGGGCTAATTGGAAGCTCGCGTTGCCGGGTTTAGTTTCGTGCCCCCAATGTCACGAATTTAAGATGCCCCACAGGGTATGCGGTGCATGTGGTTATTATAAGGGCAGGGAAGTAGTAAAAAAGGAAGCTTAAAATAAGATGCGCTGACATTATGAAAGAGCCGTTATGTGATTTCGGCTCTTTTTGTTAAGGCGGGGATATAAAATGTCTGCAACAGTAAAAAGCGTTAGGGTGGACAGTCTTGCTGAGTTAGCGGGGATAAAAAAAGGTGATATTATTTTATCCGTTAACGGGCAAAATGATTTCGATATACTTTATTATCGTTATTTAACAGAAAGTGAGAGTGTAACACTTAAGGTACAAAAGTCGGACGGTGAAATAGAGCAATTTGAGATATTAAACGGCGATTTTGAAGATTTGGGTATTGTTTTTGAAAAAGAGCTTATTACAAGTCCGATGAGGTGTCGGAATAAATGTATTTTTTGTTTTATAGACCAGCTTCCCAAAGGGCTTAGAAAAACACTTTATTTTAAAGACGATGACTATCGGTTATCGGTGCTCACAGGCAACTATATTACCTTGACAAACCTTTCCGAACAGGATATTGATAGAATTATTCAAATGCGGCTACCGCGTATTAACATCTCGGTGCATACAGTTGATGCAAAAACAAGGGGGCAAATGCTGAAAAATACCAATGCTGATGTGCTTAGTATAATGAGGCGATTTGCAAAGGCTAACATTGCAATGAATTGTCAGATTGTTTTGTGTAGAGGCATAAATGACGGGCAAAGGCTTAATGATACTATTTGGGAATTGTTTTCTTTATATCCTGAAGTTCAAAGCGTATCTGTTGTGCCTGTGGGGTTGACCCGTTACCGAGACGGGCTTGAAAAGCTGACACCCTTTGATGAGTCATCGGCAAAAGAGATTATATTTCAGATACACGCAATTCAACGTGAAATTTATAAATTAAGAGGCACACGGTTTGTATTTGCGGCGGATGAATTTTATATTTATGCCAGGCTACCAATGCCTCAATTTGCGCAGTACGAGGATTTTCTGCAGATAGAAAACGGTGTTGGTCTTGTTGTTTCATTGGTTGAAGAATTTACCCATGCTTTGGGAAAATCGAATAATAAACAGGTGCATAATAATATTGCCATCGCAACCGGTGAAAGCGCCGCTGTGTTTATAAAGAAACTTGCAGACATGCTTGAGGGAAATGACAAGATAAAGGTATATCCGATAAAAAATAATTTCTTTGGTGAAATGATAACGGTTGCCGGCCTTATAACCGGGTGCGATTTGGTAAGTCAATTAAAAGACGAGTATTTGGGGGAAGTATTGCTTATCCCCACAAGCATGTTAAATGCCGACGGCTTGTTTTTGGACAACATGACGTTGTTGCAGGTTCAGCAGCAGTTGGGCGTGAAGATACGGGCTATTGAAAATGATGGAATAAAATTTTTTAACGCGCTAACGGAACGATATTCTTGCTAGTATAAGAATATGTAGAAATATGGTCTTTTTATGTCAGTGAAGGGAGCAAAGAATGGGAAAACCGGTTGTGGCAATTGTCGGCAGACCAAATGTCGGCAAATCCACTCTATTTAATAAAATAGTCGGCAAGCGCATTGCAATAGTAGATGATGCGCCCGGCGTTACGCGCGACAGATTATATTCAGATGCAGTTTGGAGCGGACGAGAT
This sequence comes from Clostridiaceae bacterium, assembly GCA_012511915.1. GTDB lineage: Bacteria > Bacillota > Clostridia > Monoglobales > Firm-18 > JAAZFB01. Next base: position 3,171 of record JAAZFB010000237.1, on the reverse strand, counting down.
TTCAGGCTGATAGATACAGGCGGAATAGAGCCTGATGCCAAAGAAGAGATTTTAACTCAAATTAAGATTCAAGCGCAAGTTGCGATAGAGGCTGCTGACGTTATTATTTTTGTTACCGACATAAGGGAAGGTATTACCGCCAGCGACATGGATGTTGCGCAAATGATGAAAAAAAGCGGTAAACCTATAATACTTGTTTGCAGTAAATGGGATACACCCGGAGAACCTCCCCATGAGGTATATGATTTTTACAGTCTTGGCTTAGGCGACCCGCATATTGTTTCCGGTATACACGGTATGGGTGTCGGTGATTTACTTGATTCGGTGATAAAGCATTTCCCTGAAGATTTTCCGGATGATAATGAGGATGATACAATTTCGGTAGCAATAGTAGGTAAGCCAAATGCCGGCAAATCATCCCTTGTTAATTGTATCCTTGGGCAACAGAGGGTTATAGTTAGTGATGTTGCAGGCACAACTCGGGATGCCATTGACACCTATTATACGCGTGGGGATGATAAATTCCTTTTTATAGACACTGCCGGGATGAGAAAACGCGGTAAAATAGACAACGCCATAGAGCGGTATAGCGTTATCAGGGCACTTGCTGCGGTTGATAGGGCTAATGTTGTTATTGTGCTGATAGATGCAAATGAAGGTGTTAGCGAACAGGATACCAAAATAGCGGGTTATGCCCACGAAAACGGCAAGGCATGTATTATTGCGGTAAATAAGTGGGATTTGATAGATAAAGAGACCAAAACAATGGATAATTATCGGTTGAGTGTGCAACAAAATCTTTCATATATGATGTATGCGCCTGTTATGTTTATATCCGCAAAAACAGGTAGTCGTGTGCACAGACTTTTTGAAATGATAAAGCACGTTGCGGATCAAAACTCTATGAGAGTTTCAACAGGAATGTTAAATGATGTAATTAACGATGCTATTGCACGTGTTCAACCCCCCTCGGATAAGGGGAGGCGTTTGAAGATTTATTATGCCACTCAGGCTTCAACTCGCCCACCTACGTTTGTAATATTTGTAAACGAGAAAAAACTAATGCATTTTTCATATACCCGCTACCTTGAAAATAGGTTGAGGGAAACTTTTGGTTTTGAAGGAACACCGTTAAGGTTTATAATACGGCAAAATACAAATAAGGAGCAGACATGATAAATATAATAATGCCGGTAGTTGGCTACCTGTTTGGTTGTATTAATTCGTCCATTATTTTAACAAGGCTTATTGAAAAGAAAGATGTAAGGGATTTCGGCAGTAAAAATGCAGGTTTTACTAACACTTTGCGGCACTTTAAATTACGTACTGCGGTGTTGGTTTTTTTGGGTGATTCATTAAAGGCTGCTGTTGCATTATCTATTGCTAAACTCACTGCACCGGGCAATGGTACAGTGTTGTATTTAACTGCGCTTGGTGTAATATTGGGGCATAACTTTCCGTTTATCCATCACTTTAAGGGTGGCAAAGGAGTTTTGGTGTCAATAGTTGCAGTTATGTTTGCCGATTGGCGAATAGGTCTTATCATTTTAGTTGCGGCCGTAACAATAATGCTGATAAGCCGATATGTTTCTCTTGGTTCAATTGTAGGGTCTGTTTTATTCCCTATCTTAACGGTCATATTTCATTTTAATGATATCGCTATAATATTTTTTTCTGTCGCAGTATCACTGCTGAGTATTTTTATGCATCGGAAAAATATATACCGGTTGTATATAGGCACAGAAAATCGGTTCGGGGGAGGCAAGAAAAATGGCTAAAATTGCGGTTATCGGCTCGGGAAGCTGGGGTACTGCTTTTGCATATATGCTAAGCCAGAACAATCACAAAGTAAACTTATGGTCTTTTTTAAAACAAGAGAGCGAAGACCTTAGATTACACAAAGAAAATAAGCAGTATTTGCCCGGTGTTTTGTTGCCGGATAATATAAACTATACATCAGATATTAATGAGTGCGTACAAAATTGTGAGCTGGTTATTATTGCAACACCTTCTCACACTGTACGTCAAACAACAAAGACACTTGCACCTTATGTGCAAAATAACCGTATTATTGTAAGCATTTCAAAGGGCTTTGAAGAGGAAACATTAATGCGGTTGTCAGAGGTTATAAAAGATGAAATTCCCAACGCCCAAATTGCTGTTATGTCGGGTCCCTCACATGCTGAAGAGGTTGGGCGCAGTTTGCCTACCACAAATGTCATTGCGCATCAAGATTTGGATATTGCCCAATATGTACAAAGTATTTTTATGACACCGGACTTCCGCGTTTATACCTCTCAAGATGTAATCGGGGTCGAGTTGGGTGGTGCATTAAAAAACATTATAGCCCTTTGTGCCGGCATTTCCGACGGGCTTGGTTTTGGTGATAACACCAAAGCTGCGCTTATGACTCGGGGCCTTGCTGAAATTATACGACTTGGCGTGGCAATGGGCGGTAGGCTTGAAACATTTTCCGGACTTGCCGGAATAGGGGATTTAATTGTTACATGCACAAGCATGCACTCTCGGAACAGACGTGCCGGCATTTTAATCGGGCAAGGACGGACACCCGCACAGGCAGCACAAGAGGTTAAAATGGTAGTTGAGGGGATAAAAACCACATATGCAGCATATAGGCTGTCAAAAAAATACGGAGTTGAAATGCCGATTACGCAAGAGGCTTATAGGGTTTTGTTTGAAGGCAAAGATCCTTCGGAGGCTGTTTTAGATTTGATGGGCAGGCCCAAAAGAGGCGAAACAGAAGGTGTAATACCACTGAGCAATTAATACTAATCTTTAATATAAAGGGCGATAAAATTTTTGAGGGTTATTTCTATTATAGATTAGTATAAATAGCATTACTTTGGAATTCTGACTATGTATTCAATGTAATCGTCGTTTTCGTTTTTTTCGGATGTAGCTTTTATACCTGATTGGTTCATCAGGTCTATTGCTTGTTTTATTGTATTTGAAAAAATCCTTATATCTTTTATTACCCGAATAGTATTAATATCCCTTTTCGGTTTTTGTTTTTGGTTCGGGGCAAGCATTGTGTCGACAAGTTCGTCCGTTTGCTTGACGTTTAAATCCTTAAGACAAATCATGCCGAGCGCTTTGATTTGGTCGTGCTCTGATTCAAGCCGTATAAGTGCCCTGGCATGGCGTTCCGTC